>JAIQGF010000022.1 GCA_020072845.1 Terriglobia bacterium | reverse complement strand
TAAAACGTCTGGCCCCGGCGATAAATCTCCGGGGCGGCGATGCGGGTGGTCAGTACATAACGATGCCCGGCCACGGTGGTGACGGTGGCGCCGGCGGGCGCGCCCGAAACGAGAGCGCCAATCAGCGACTGCGCGCCCGCGGCGGTGATCTGAAATCCGGCGAAGCAATTGGCGGGCGCAACCTCGCCGGCGTACAGGCCGCCGATGAGGCCGTCGGAAGCGGCGGTGAAACTGATGTCGCCATGCTGCAACACGAGCGCGCCGCCAAGTTCGATTGGTTCGGCGAAGCGGACGGTGGCGCTGCCCTCGATGCTCAGCTTGCCGCCGGCGACGGCGACGGCATGGGCGGCGTCGGAGACCAGCCAGCGCGTCGGGCGCAGGACGGGGTCGGTGTATTCCTCGTCGAGCAGGACCGATCCGAAGCGCCCGAACGGCACTTCGGAGAGGTAGAAATGGAGAGTGTAGCCGTCGCCGAGAAAGTAGTCCTTCACGTAGGCGCGCGGCTCGACGTACCCGACGACGGTGACGTCGTTCACAAGCCGCTGTGAGGCACTCAGCTTCAGGCCCTCGGGACAGAACTGGGGCGCCGCCTCGTCGAGAGGGTGCTCGACGGCGCCGACCGCCCGAAAAAACAACTGGCCGTCGTGGGCGCGGTAGGCGGCGCGGCTGCAAACAGCAAGCGCGGCAGCGTGCTCCGACCAGGGCTTGCGCGAGTCCACCGGGTAGGACGGGATCAGCGTTAGATCCTCGACGCCGGCGAACCCGAACGCTCCGGGCAGCAGGTCCTCGGCGAGTTGCTTGAAGGCATTCCCGGCGGCACGATTGGTGAACGGAGCACGTTGCGGCAGCGTTTTCTTGTCCAGCAACGACTCATCTCCGGCGGCGCTGAGGGCGTATCGGTACGCCGGGCCGTGCTCGCCCCAGCCGAGATACTCGTACTCTGGGGCCGCGGTGACATAGCCGGTAAAGATTTTTTCCTGATCGTTGCGGATGAGGACGACGCGCGCGCCGCGCACCGGAACGACGAACTGCGCGTCCGAGGCAAGCAGCCAGGCGCGCAGCTCCGCCGGACGATTCAGCCGGCGATGTACGCGAGGCGGACGCTCGCCATCGAGCGTGGCGGTGTAGTCGCGCGCACCGAAAGAATCGAAATTATCGATCGTCAGTTTCATAGGAGTCTTCAGTCGTCAGTCTTCAGCCGGCAGCTTCAGCCGCAGGCAGATTCTCCTGACGGCCGAAGACTGGCGGCTGAAGACTGTTTCAGTACAACGCTGCGCTGGGCGCGGGGAAGAAGCTGCGATAGCAAAGCACCTGCTCGCCGTCGTTGAGGTCGGTGTGCGGCAGCGCGAGGAATGAGGCGTGCAGTGACCAGCCGCACAGTGAAGCTGGCAGCTCGAACTTCGTTTCCTGCGCCGGCGTGGCCGGTTGCAGGCACGGATAGTAGAAGCAGATGCGCGCGCCGCTTTCCTGTTCGAGCACGAACAGCGCCGACCACTCCTGGAAGAAGCTCCCGCCCTCGCGATCCACAAACGCGACCACCTTCTGTGCCGACGCGCCTTCCGCCGGCACGCCGGCGATCAGCGGCTGTGCCAGGATGACGCTGGTCACGGTCTTCACGGCTACCCGCCCGACGTTAAAGGTGACGCGGCGCACGTAATGGCGGTCGCGCAGCACGTCCACGGGATATTTCACGTACGCACCCGCGACGCCCGCGCCGACGTAGCCCGTCTGCTGCTGATAATCCAGGTCCACGGCGAGCAAATCGCCCACGCTGAACGCCTCGACGGCGCCGGCGCCAAAGATGATTTCCTGCGCGGTGGAACCGGACAGCACGGCGACGGCCGATTGCGGGCTGCCGCCGGAGGGCATGGCGTCGGCATTCGCGTCGGCGGCGAGGACGTTCATGTGCTGCGATCCGCCGGCCAGCGCCATCTGCAGCTTGCCCCACTCGCGGAACTCGAATTCGACACGCGCCTCCAGGTGTTGGCGGAACTGGGCCACCGGCGCGCCTTTCGAGCCGGCGCGCATGGCGACGCTGGAGGTCGCCGGAACGCGCTTCAGGTTTTCGATCCAGCCAGTGTCGATCCACGGTGACGGCGGCGTGTCGAGAACGAAGGCGCCTTGCTTCGACGGGTCGTAAACCGCGGGCGCACCGGTATCGCGATTCACGGGAGCGAAGTAGGCGCGCGCGCGGCGGGAAATGGCGACCATGGGGCCGCGCAACGGAGTGGTGCTCATGCCTGGTCCACCTCGGAAAAGAAGAAAATTGCCAGCCGCGCCTGCCGGCGCAGTTCATCGTGCGCGTACTCGATGGCGCCGAATTCCGGGAGCCCCCAAAAGACGGTGCTGCCCAAATCGACCGGCGGAGTGAAGGTTTGGTCACGTTTGGGTGTGCGCGGCGGGGCGGTGAGCCGGAGCAGCTCGGAATCGAGCGTGGCCAGTGCGCGGCCGCGGTCCACCGCGCCGGATTGCGTGCCCGCGATGCGGTACGCGATGGTGCAATCGATCTTCATCAGCGGGCGTCGCGCCGACTCGGCGCCTTTCACGAACTCTGGAATTCCCCAAGTAAGGTGAAAGGCGTTGGGCAGCGGCAGCGCGGAGTTGGCGGGCTCATTTTCGTCCACCAGCACGGCCGGCCGCATGCGGCCCGCGACCACGACGGTACGCGCCGGATCGAGGGTGGCGAGGCGGTCGCGCATGGCGACAAAGAAGCTGTCTTTGGCGAATTGCATATTGCCTCTCGGAGATCGGCCGTCGGCCGTCGGGATCAACGTCATTCAGCGGCGATGACGCGGTACAGGTATGGCGTGCCGGCAAACGATTCGGCGCTCACGGTCTCGATGTGCAGAAGCTTTTGCCCGTACACGATGCCGAGCGCGCCGCTGAAGAAATCTTCCGCCGACTCGCCGCGATCGGCCAGATACGGAGCCAGCGTCGTCGCTGCGAAGAGAAACTCGAGGCGCAATCTCGGGTCGGAGGTTCGGACCGCACTGGGGCCCGCGACCACCGGCGAGACGGTGATATCCTCGGTGACCGGACCTTCGATCCCCAGCTCGGCTTGCGCCCCATCGGCGGCGGGCGCGGCGGGACAGCGGATCACGACTTCGTCGCCGCCGAGGGCGCGCAGCATGGCTTGGGCAGCGCGAGCCAGTGTGGCAGCGCGGCTACTTCCAGTTGTTTCAGACATGATGTGAGTCTTCAGTCTTCAGTCTTCAGTCTTCAGTCGTCAGGCTGCCGGGCCTGATGCCTTGCCCTGAAGACTGACGACTGAAGCCTGAAGACTGGATTTAGAGTTTTTGTGCGACCCAGGGCGCCAGCAACTTGCGGACGGTCGGGTCCAACAGCGTGTCGGAGAAATACTCCAGGTGCATGCGGTCCAGCGTCCCGACACGGACGTTGAGCGCGGGCGTCGCCTGGGCGTTGCGGACGATTTGCGCGCAGGCCACCTTCACCGGCGCGGGCACGTCAGTGCAGCCTGCGGTATAGGTCACATCCAGCTCGTTGAAGGTGAGGCCGAGCGCGTTGGCGGGCAGCGTGATCTCGCCGGTGTCGGCGCTGAATTCGATCGTCGCCGCATCCAGCGTGGTCCACGAACCGGGAAGCGAGAACGCCTGCGCGATTTCTTGGGCAGCATCCGCCAGCGCTTCACCGCGGCGCGGCACACCGTAGCGGGCGAGCACGGAGACAAACGGAGTTGCTGCGGGCGCAACCGTCGCCAGGGGGAGATAGGACAGGCGAACCGTGTTGCGCCCGCCGTCGAGGCGCGCGCGCTCGTGATACTGCGCAACGTCGAGCGTGGGGCGCCGGCAGTGGGCGTCAATCAGCGCCGAGGCGGCGGCGATCCAGGCAAGCGGAGTGGTCGCCTCCAGCCCGTGCGCCTCGTATTCGGATGGGTCGAGATAGTTCATGTCAGTAGTCGCCAGTCTTCGGTCGCCAGTCGTCAGGGCCAGCCGCCGGAATTCCTGGCGACTGGAGACTGACGACTGACGACTCTGCGTTAGCGCTCCACGTTGACCTTGTAATGCGCGTAGCCGGCGCCCTTGACGACGATGGCGCCAAACTTCACCACCACCATCTGCTGGGCGAGCGAGCCGCTGAGGCCCAACTGGAAGACGCGCGGGTTGGGATCGGTGAGCCAGTGGTACTCGATCATGTCTTCGCTCACGATGTAGGCCGGGAAGATCGCATCGGTGCCGGGCGTGCCGGTGTAGCCGAGCGACCACTCGGGAACCAGCGGCAGATCGCCCGCTTGCGTGGAGAGGGTCTTCACGCGCAGGCCGCCGGCGATCTCGGTGGTGGAGAGCACGACGTTGAACTGCGACTTCATCTCGCGGTCGATCAGGTCGAGCAGCACCGGGTTGGCGTAGATGGCGGTGGGGCGAACTTCGTAGGAGGAGTTCGCGACCATGCCGGCAATGATGGCCTTCATGCCGTCCACGATGCTGGGATCGGTGCGGTGAACCGTGCCGAGGTTGCCGCCGCCGGCGATCTGCCCCGCGGCGCCGTAGTACTGCAGCGTGGTGGGCGCCGACAACGAGGTGTCGTTGCCGTTCCACAGCGCGACGTCGTGCGTGCGCATCAGGCCATCCACGGCGTCGGCGAGGTCCTTGGCCTGGAGGAAGGCGAACTGCGACTGCTGTTGCCCGACCTCCAGGTCGAACAGGTTGTAGTTGATCTGCGAGACCAGCGCCTTCAAAGGCACGCTGCGCTCCACGCGCGTGGGCGAGCCGACGGTGGCGACGATGTTGCGCGGATCGACGAACGCGTTGGCGGCGGTGGGCGAGTTGATCGCCGTCTGTTCGAAGAAGCGCGAGGGATGCCCGGTGGCGGGCACCTGCTTGACGCGCTGGCCGAACACGCCGCGCCGACGCACGATGTCGGTAATCTCGGACTGGTAGCGGTTGACCTCCACCGCGCCCGGCCCGAGGAAATCGGCCGCCGCGTGCAGGTCCAGGAATTGTGCGTTCATGTTTTCTCCAGTGAAGATGAGGTGTGGATTTAGGGGTGTCGATGGTCGATGGTCGATGGCCGCCGCGGCCGATAGAGCCATCGACCAACGACCAACGACCAACGACGTGGTTATTCCAGAAGGCCCGCGCGGGCCATCTCCGCCTTGACGGCGATGCGCTGCTCGAGCGAGAGGGAATGCAGCGCCTTGTCGAGCGCCGCCGAGTCCAGCGCGTCGCCGGCGGTCTCTTTCGACAACAGCGCCGAGACCAGCGGCGGCAGCGTCTTGCGGGCGGCGCGTGCGGCCTGTGCTTTCAGCTCCTGGTTGGCGCGCTCCAGTTCGGCGACGCGCGACTTCAGTTCGCCGGCTTCAGTGGCGGGTTCTCCCGGTTCGGGGCGGACCGCGATGCTGTCGTCAATGGCGGCGACGATGCGGTCCACTTTGGCATTGAGTTCCTGGTGCTGCGCGTCGAAGCGGCTGATCGCGTTCTCCAGCGCTTCGGCGGCGGCGGCCAGCCGGGTGGTGGCGGCGGTGAGTTGTTCGTTGAGTTCGTCCATGGGACTCCTTGTCGTTAGTCGTTAGTCGTTCGTCGTTGGTCGTTGGCCGTGTTGCGAACGGCTAACGACCAACGACTCGCGACTGCTTCAAAGCAGTTCGATCCACGTATCGCGGTACGCCGCTTTGTCGCGGCGCAGGATGGCGGCGCCGGTGAAGGTGCACTCGCTGACCGTCCAGATGGCGGCGCGCAGGTCGTCAATGCGGGCGTCGGTGATCTCGTACGACATGCCGAGCGCGTGCCATGTGGCGCGGGCGCCCTCGCCCGCGATCCCGGGTCGGAGACCCGGGCCACATTGTTCTCGCAACTCGCGCATGACGTCGGGGAAGTCGCGGGCGTAGAGATAACCTGCGATTTCAATCGCGCTTGCACGCAAGTGGTCAGTGGCTAGTGACCGGTGGCCATTCCTTGGTTTTGGCTGACCACTGGCCACTGACCACTGGCCACTGACAACATTTGCTTCCGTAATGATCCCGACCTTGTGGCGGGTGTCGTGGCGGTCGAGCGCGGGCGTGTAGTCGAGCGCCATGCCGAGCAGCGAGGGCAGCGCCTGTTCGGCGGCGGCGCGGGTGAGCACGACGCGATGTCCGCGCGCGCCCGAGGGCGCGCGGTCCGACGGCGTGTCCACCAGGGTGAGCACGCCGCGAAAAGGCGCGCGGTTGGGGTGCGCCGCAATAGGCGGCAGGTCGATGGCCATGGATTGCAGTTCGATATTCATGGGTTTAGCATTTCGTTTCGTGAAGCTACGCCGCGGCCGTGCTTATTCCCACGGACGAACAGCAGATTCCTCGCTGCGCTCGGAATGACAACTTCTTAAGGGTGAGAGCTGAAAGCTGATAGCTGTGAGCTACAGCGGCGGCAACCCGCGCATTCTCCGCACTTCATTCACCGTCAGCACGCCGGAGCGCAACAGGATTTCCTGGATCTGCGCGTCTTCCATTTCATTGCGCGCGTCTACATCGGTGAACACGAATTCCAAATCGCTCCAGCCGAGCTTCTTGCCGATGGCGTCGCGCGTCAGGTGCTCCGCCAACAGGCGCGCCGTGGGCACGATCGCCTGGCGGAAGGCAAGGTCGCTCAGTTCGGCGGCGGTGGAGCGGTTCACGTCGTGCTCCACGCCGAGGAAAAACGGCGGCAGATCGAAGGCGTCGGCGATCACCCGCAGCAGAAACTCCTGCCAGGCCAGCCGCAGGTCGCTGTCGGTGCCCTGGCCGAAGCGCAGTACCTCGGGCTTGGACTCCACCGAAAGTATCGGAACACGACCTGTTCCCTCGATCTCGTCCTGCCACCAGTGGATCAGGCGCTCGTGCTGCGCCGGCCCCAGGTCCTGCAGCCAGAGCGCGTACTGCACCACCGAGTTCGAAGCCAGCCGGGCGGCGTAGCGGTGCGCGCCGAGGAACTCGTTGATGGTCTCAAACGCCACCTCCAGCCGGCCCAGCCCGAAGGGCGTGTGGGTGCGCGGGTTCAGCCGGATGTAGCAGAGCTCATCGTCGTTGAGGACGATCTGCCCCTCGGGGCCGTAGCGCCCGGTGGCCTGCACATAGCGCGGCGACGCAGGCTGGCCGTCCCAGTCGGCTTTCATGCGGATGGTCGAACCGTCCACCGGCCACATCACCAGCGGGCGCGACGCGTCGCGCCCCACTTCTTCGACGGCGCGGCCCTTGCGCGGCTGCACCCGCCAGCGCATGCCGGCGATGCGGTCCTTGATGGTGTTGATCGCCTTGCGCGCAATCGGCGTCTCGGCGAAGCGGCGCAGGTTGGCGGGCGTCGGCTTCGGTAAGGCGTCGCTGCGTGGCGAGTAGGTGGAAAGGATCGAGGGCAACGGTTGCGTGCGCCGTTTTTCGAGCGCACGTACGCCTGCGATGCGGCGCAGTGCGCCGCGAAGCGATTCTCGTATGTTCATGGTTTCTTCTTGCCGCTGATTAACGCGGACGAAATCAGTGCGGATGAACGCGGATTGAATTGGTGGAACCTGAGCTGCTTGTGCGCTGCGGTCAGCGCGACCTGAATTTCTGGTGCGTTACTGTTAGCCCGCGGAGCGGGCATAGTCCACGGCAGCCCGCGGAGCGGGCACAGAATGCGCAGCCCACGGCGTAAGCCGTGGGTCAGCGAAGTCGACGGATCAAGCCCCGCAGGGGCGACAGAATCAATTCCACAGGTACGCCGGATCGTACGACACGCCGTGCTTTTCCAGGAGCGCTATGAGTTCGTCCTCGAAGGACCGCGTCTGGTGGTGCTGCTCCTGGTCACGGATGTACGCAACTACATCGGGCATGTTCGACGTGCTGACGGTAAACGCGGCGTACCCAGTCTGCCAGCCGAAATCAGGGCCGGCCCATCGGGAAGAATTTGCTTTCAAAACACGGGCTGCATCCGACACGGAAAGTTTCGCCGGAATCGTCACGAGCATATGCACATGATCGGCGGTGCCATTGACGATGACCGCCTTCGCTTTCAGTTCCCGCGCGATCCCGCCGAGGTATGCGTGCAAGCGCGGGCGCAGCTCAGGTGTGATCATCGGCTGACGATGCTTCGTGCCGAACACGAAGTGCACATGCAGGCTGCTGAGTGACATCTCTTTCGCCCCTTCGGGGCTAGGTCATCCTTGATCCCGAACCCACGGCTTACGCCGTGGGCTACACATTCTGCGCCGCCTGCGGCGGCCGGAGTTTAGTTATTGCATCCAGAGTGGAAGAATCCACCAGGCGATTCCTCCAACGGCGCCGATGAACACGAAGGGGATTAGTCTTCGGGTTCCGGCCAAGCCTAAGAGGGCTACAGCCATGAGGACGCGAACGACCGGTCGTGCCCAAACCTTCCATACCACAAAGAAATTCCAGAACTCACCCGTGCTGCGTTGTTGGGGACCGTTGTAGCGACTCTCGCAGTAGAACCAAAGTCCAACGCCGACGATCGCGGTTACCGACATGATCCCAAGACATACAAGACTGGTCCAATCGTGCCAATCAGGCCGGCGTTCTCGAATGGCGGACCACCAGCGAACCCAGCCACTAGCCAACATGAAAGGTGCGCCGAGCAGAAGCAGGACAATGACGATATCGAATGCCCAAGCTCCCCTCATAAGCGCAGTTCCACCCGCGCCGTCTCTGCAAGTTTCGGTAATTCGTTCGTCGTCGCCACCGCGATCGCGCTGCGCTCCAGCGTCGCCAGCGCGAACAGGATTGCTTCGTCGCTGCGGTCCAGATCGGGCTCGACAATCGCCGTCAGCTCGGATTTTGCTTTTTCCACGCGCGCGATGCCGTCGCGGATATCGGGATAGGTAAACGCCAGCACCTTGGCCGCATCCACGTCCGAGTCGAGCGAGACGGCGTGAAACATCTTGATCACGCCGTTCGGCCGATAGCCGCAGTCAATCTTTAACGGGTCGCCCTTGTGCGTGTACTGCGCGGCCGCGATTTTCTTTTTCATCAACGCCCAGATCCCGGCCTGCTCAAAGGCGTCTTTCATCTGCGTGACGATGGCCTGGCGGCCGCTGGTTTCGCGTGCACCGGCGCGGCGGTGCTCCAGGTACATCTGCGCCAGCGACTGCAACTCTTGCGCCGGATCCTCGGCCAGGCACCCTTTCGGCGCGGTAAGTTGCAGGCCGTTGGAAAGGTAGTCCTGCAACTTTGTCAGCAGCGTTGCGCGGTCCAGCACGCCGCTGGTTAGCTGCTGGCGCAGGTCGGCCTCCAGCGCTTCCAGCATCTCGATGTCGGCCGCGGGGTCGAGGCAGCGCACGCGGCGCCAGTCGCGCGTGAAGCGCAGGTCGGCCGAGTCGCCATTCAGCAGCAGCACGCCGATATTGACGAATTCATCCTTCACCGCGTCCGGGACGTAGCGGATGAGCATGAACTCGAGTTGTTTCAAGCTATCAGCCATCAGCTCTCCGCTTTCAGCTATGCATGACCCACAGTGACTCCCGCCGCCGTCCAGTACGGAAACGGCCGGCGCGAGCAATTGCGAAACTCGGTGATCAGGGCCCGCACGCGCGCGCGCCGCTGGACCAGCGATTCCACCAGGCGCTCCAGCGCGTCGAAGTCGCTGCCGTACCACTCCGGCGGAACGCCTTCGGCGCATTGCCAGATGTGTTGCGCATCCAGTTGCTCCAGGCGCGAGAGCCAGGGCTCGAACGAGTCCCAGCCGCGTACCCACTCGTAAACCTCGTTGCGCAGGTAAACGCCGCGCAACGGCGCGTCGGGGAACGTCCACTCGCCGGCATTGAAGCAGTAGCCCTGGTCGATGAACGCGGCGGTGTACTTGCGCTCCCGCCCGCGGCGATAGAATGCCGCCTGGCGGCCGTTGGCGTTGCACGTCCACTTGTCGAGCGCGAGCACGCCCGCGAAGGCTGCCAGGTTCTTCACCTGCGCCAGCGCCGACTCCGGCAAATAATCGAACACCTGTCCGGCCGCCGGGTCCACCACAAATCGCGAGCCGAACTGCAGGCCCGCCTGGCACGGCATCGACTTTTGCGCCAGTTGAATGGTCAGCTCCGGCGTGTGCTTCACCAGCCAGTCTTCGACCTCGATGACCTCGGTCTGCGGCACCGGCAGGCCGACGCGCTCGGCCAGCCGCGTCGCGATGAAGTCATTGGCCAGCACGCGCGGGTGCTGCGGGTTGTTCTGAAATTTCACCACGTAGAAATTGCCGTCGCTGGCGCGCATCAGATGCGCCTGCGCGCCACCGCGCATTCTCCTAACGTGTTGTACCGCGAAAAGCGCCATTGGAACCGCGAATCTTACACCTCGTTGACCAGCGAATTCCGTGATGGGAAGGCTAAACCATTTCCGATTGCCGATTGTCGATTGCCGATTTGGCACCGAGCGCCCGGTACCGAGTGTCGAGGAGGAGGGCAGGGACCCGGCACTCGGTACTGGGCCGCTCATCGCGCCAGGCTTGCGAACTCCAATTCTGCGCCTGGCCGCGGGCGCCCGCCCTGTTCCAGGCGGACGGCCTGGGCGATGGCCATGGCCATGACGCAATCGTCGTGGGTGCCGTTGGCCGCGGCGGCGGCGCCGTCCTGGTGACGCACAAACGTACGGCACTCGGTCAGCAGGCGCGCGCTGCTCAGCAAGTCAGGATGGCGCGAGACGAGAGCGGCGAACTGCTCGATCATGTGCGGGCGGCTGACCGCGGAGGTCAGCCATCCGAGCTGGTGGCGCTGTGCGTAAATCTTGGCGCCATCGTAGTGCTCGCTGGCGTCCAGGTGGGCGAGCACGGCGTGACCGTGGTTGTTGCGCTCGACGGCGATGAGCGCGTTGTTGTATTCGCGGCCGAGCGCGGCGACGTGGGCGGCCAGTTCGCGCGGCGGCACGTGTCCGTGCAGCTCGGCGCATTGCAAGCCGGTAAGGCGGTCAATAACCTGGGCGCAGGCGTAGTCGCCGTCGCAGCCGCCGCCCGCCGGGTCCACCCCGATGATGTACGAGGCGCCGGGACGCGGCGGCCAGAAAATCAACAGGCGGCCGTTGTTGCGGCATTCGATGGCGCCCCGGGTCGCGCTCGAGGCCGAGCGCGCTCCCTCCGCCGAGCACTCGGCCAGGCGGCGTTGCACGATGTCCAGATCGAAGACGCACTCGCCCGAGGCGATAAAGCATGACACCGAGTCTTCGGCGAATTCCTGGCGCGCCAGGCCGCGGAAGTTGGCGCGGACCTCGCGGCGATAGGCGATCTGTTCGAGTGATAAGTGATGCTTCGCAATCAAAGCCCTTTCTTCCGCGCTCAGGTCGTCGGCAATCGGTTGCTCGATCGCATATTCCTTCTCGCACCACCACGGAAAAAAGTGGCGGCAGTAACCGGTCTGGGCGGAGCGCTGCCACTCGTCGTAGAAGCATCCGCCGGCGCCGTTCGGCGTGGACTCGAGCACGATGCTGCCGCCGGGGGGAACGGCAGCGCGCAGCGAGGCGAGCGTGGCGGCAGCGTCGCGCGGCCAGCGGGCCACCTCCGAGCAATGCAGATTATGGATGGTGAGCCCGCGGCCGGCGTTCGGGTCAGCCGCGGTTTCCACGCGGTACTCGCTATCGAGACGCGGGAAGATCAACTGCCCGACATTCGCGCGTGAGGTGGCCAGCACTCCCTGGCGCAACCGGTCGGGCAGGTACTCCACGAACCGGTGCACGATGCGAAAGATCTCCTCGGCGGCGCGTTGATCGTGCGCCACCAGTACGGTCAGCGTTCCCGGATGGGATACGGTCCAGATGAAAAACCGTGCCGCGATCCAGGTGGTGATGCCGAGCTGGCGCGCCTTGAGCACGATGTCGCGTCCGGTGGCCTTGCGTGCAAACTCGGCCTGGGCGGAATTGGCCACCAGCGGCACTACGTTGCCGTGCTTGTCGCGAATTTTGAGCAGCCAGCGGACCGCGCGGTTCCAGACCAGCGATCGAAAACGTGGCACGCGCGAATTCAACACGCGGCCCAGCAGTTTGAGTAGGAAAAGATCAGTATATTGCCCAATGCTCTGCATGATGATGGTCCCGGGGCCCTGATGAAGAAGCCTCGCTGGCCGGCGATCCCGCTAAGCGGGATGCTGGCCTTGGCACAAAGACGCGCTTGCGCGCGGCCACGCCAGCGGCGACGTGGGTTTTTTCCGCGGCGAGCGCCGCCCTGATGGAGCCGGCGATCGCAGCCCTGTAGAGGCGCTCAGGCGAAATTCAGGCGCAGCGGGATAGGTGCGACTGCTTTTGTGCCCTCAGTGCGAATCATGCTTGCGCTTTCACGCTCGCAATGTGGGCTGCGATCGCGTCGCGCGTCGCCTGGTCTTTCGAGGCCGCGAAGTCGAGCAGTTGCGCGTCCGTCATTCCGCTCTGGGCTTTCAGCTCGCTGATCAAGGCGAGCGCCACTTTCAAGCCTTCGAGCGCAAGCCCGATCGCTACGGTCGGATCCATAGGTCACTCCTGTCGGTTGAGCGGGCCGGGTGGCCCGCGATTGAGATGGCGCCGCGGCCGGCGCGTAAGGCTGCAGCAGAAGATCGATGATCTGCGCCGCGGCATTCACCGCCGCCAGCGCCGCATCAAGCCGCGCCCGCGACTGCGGGTCGTCCACCAGGACCATGGCGTCCAGCGGCGGCTGGATGCAATTGCGCGCCGCCGTCCACCAGGAATAGATCTGCGGTCCGGTGGCGGCGTTCACCGCGCCCAGCGCCTTCAGTTGCGACACGAAAGCATCGTTGCAAACGGTGGCCGCGTTCACGTAGTTTGCGACCGCGATCGTGGCGGAGGCGCTGATCAGCTTCTGCGCCGCCAGGTCCTCGTTGACAGTCTCCACCGCGGCCAGACCGGTCGCGATTTTCGCCGTCGCGTCGGCCGCCGTGTGATAGCTGCTCGGGCTGCACGAAAACGCGCACCCCAGCAGGATGATGCACAAGGCTCCGGTCATTCGTAGTGCGATCTTTCTCATGCCGCTGCTCCTTTCGGCTTGGCAGCGCGAAGTCCTCGCTTTTGCCCGCGCCGGCAATTCGCGCGCCATGCACTCGCGCCCCTTCGGGTCCGCGACGTGATCGTTGTCGAAAATGTTCTTGCAATACGTGGCACGCGCGAATCCAACGCGCGGCCAAGAAATTTGAGTAGGAGAAGATCGGAATGCTGCAAATGCTCTGGATGATGACGGTCCCGGGGTCCTGATGAAGAAGCCTCGCTGGCCGGCGATCGATAATGCTGGTCGGCCTTGATCGGGTCACCGTGCGCTGTTCCCCAGGGCAAAACCAGGGGCAAATTTGGCCTGAGAACGATGGGATGACCGGCGCAGGGATAAGGTTGAGTAGAAACTGCCGCATCCCAGTTGTGCGCCCGATCATGCAAAGCGGTCAGTGCTGGGTTGAGGCCACCCGCTTGCGCACTCCGCCGCCTGCCGTGCCGATGGTCCACTGCGGCGTGACCGAGTAGGTGGTCAGCACGGTTCCGTTCATGGTCAGCCGGAAGGTGTAAATATCGCCATCGGCCGCGGGAGTGGCCGCCAGGAGATTCCACTCCGCTTCACCGTAATTGCTGCTGCCAAGCGTCAACGCGGGCAACGGGTTGGCGTCGTCGCTGATGCGCAGTGCGGTGAAGGAATGGGAATTCGGCACGCTCAGCTGTGCCGTGGTCGAGGTGGCTGCCGAAGCCGTGATGTTCGCCGTCGCATACAAGAAAATCGGATTTGCCGTTACCACCGGTTTCAAGGCCAGCAGGATTCCGGCATTGGCCGCGTTTGTCGACATGGTCGCCGAACTGGCCCCGGTCGCGGCGGCTGAACTCTGAATGGCATTGGCAAGAGCGATCGAACAGTAGGTCGAGTTGGCGCCGTCATAGCTTTCAGCCAGCGTGCCTGGGCTGGTGGCGGTCGCCTCTGCCGACCAGGTAGCATTATTAGCCAGCGACGTGAAGCCGCCCAAGATCATGTCGCCGGAAGTGTTAGGCGTAATCGTTGCCGCGCCGGTTGTGCCGCTTGCATTGTTCTGCGCCGTGGGCGTCACACCATCCTCGGGCGTGGCCGTATCCACGTTGTAGTAGGCCGTCACAACGCACTCGGCGCGCGTAGTGAGGCCGGTGAAGCTCCATGAAGTTCCCGAACAGGAGCCCGAATCCATGATGCAACGGAAGGCCTGGAAGCGCCCTGCCGCGGCCGCTGTGCCGCCGATCCATGACCAGCCGGTCGGAGCGCTGCTGCTGCCCGAGGTGGCATGATCGGTCACGAAGGCATAGAGCACGTCGCCATTCGCTACGCCGGTAGGCGCCGTTCCGGTACAAGCGGTAGTGCCGTTTGCCTTGACCGGCGTGCCGCGTTGGGTGATCGTGCTGGTTGTGCTGGAAGAGGTGGGAACCGCCGCCCACGAGCCACCCGACTTTTCGTATTCCAACCGGTACTGCTGCGATCCGCTCGCTCCAACCGTGTCCGCCTGCATGCGCAAACGCGTGTTGGTGGAGAGCGGCTGCGTAAGGTTGGTGTCTTCGTCCGCCAGCCAGGTCGCCGCCGATTCGGAGCCGTCATCGTTGCGGAAGCGGAAATGAGTCTGCTCGGAGCTGAAGCCGGGAGCCTTGAAGGTGAAGGTGTAGATCTGCCACGCCACCGATGCCCCCGTTGTCGATGCCGCGTGGTCGGTGACGATGGAAGTCACCGTCTTGTCCATCAGCGCCTGTACCGATGGATTCACCGTCTCCGCCTGATTCACTCTCGCCGTAAAGCCATTCGCCCCGGTGAAGGGGCTGGTAGAGTTGGTGCCCTGAATCACATATCCGATCAGCACTTCGTTGGCCTGCGTCGTAGTTACGTCGTTTCCTGTCTGGGAGGTGCCGGTGCCAGTAGCGGCAGTGCTGCTCTGGTCCAAACATGCGCTGGTGGCGACCCCGGAATATTCCGCCACGGTGATGGTGGGCGTGTCGGCCCCTCCTAGAGTCAGGGTGATGGACGTGACGCCGCTCGCCACGTTGCAGGTGTAAGCGAACCCGCAACGTTGCGCGCTGCCGCCACTGCAACTGGCGCTGAGCGGTACGGTGTACGTGCTTCCGCCGCTTGCTCCATTGTCGGCGAGGCCGGTGATGGTGGTGGAGCTGCTCGGCGCTTCCAGGCCGATGAACAAGGCATTGCCCGCCGTCGGGGAGTAGGTGAGCGCGCAGGTGGTCGCCGACGTGCATACCTTGCTGGTGGAATTCACGTAGGTCTGCGCCCACGCCGGCGCGGCGCAGAGCAGTAGCCCGACGATCAGGGCGAGGCGCTTCATTAGATTGTCCCCGCAATCACCACGCGGATGTTGGTGGCGGTTCCGCCGGCGCTGACGATATTCACGTCCAGCGTGCCGCCGTCGGCAGTTTGCTTGTCAGCAGTGGTCCCGGTAAGCGTCCCAGACGCCCAGGACGCGGTACCGCACGTCAGATTGCCGGACAGCACATTGTTGCCGCCGGTCTTGGTGATCATCACCGTTGGCGAACCCGCATTGGCCCAGCAGCCCACATAGGTGATGGTCCAGGTGACGCCGTATTTGTTCAGGCAACTGGCGACCTCGTCGTCGGTGTCCTGCAGGACCGAACTCGTGCCCGTGCCCCAGATGTGGAGCTCGCAGGTGCGGACGTTCAGCCCGGTGCGCATCGCAGTGGCGACCGCGCCCGCCGAGGTGGTGACATCGCCGGTGAACGCGGGCATCCAGCCGGCCGCGAGTTGCCCGCCCGCACCCGCTTTCGGAATCGCATTCGCGCCGGCAGCCGTGGTGGCGATCTCATCACCACCTCCGTTCTGGTGCGTGGAAGCATGTGCAGTGGGGGTGCGCGCATTGGTCATGCGCGAATCGTCGCCGGCGGCCACGGTGCCGGTAGTGGTTCCGACGTTGAGCGCCGCGGCGCCGCCCAGCGTGGGCTTGTTCTTGATGGACGCGCCCCCGCTGCCGGCGTTCCAATCCGTGTATTGCGCCGATAATCCCGCCGCCAGATCGGCGGTCGAGTGCAGCGGCAGGTAGGTCGCGCTCAGGTCGGGAATCCAGCCAACCGCCAGCGTGCCACCCGAACCCGCTTTCGGAATCGCGTTGGCGCCGGCGGTGGCGGTGGCGATTTCATCGCTGCCGCCGTTCTGGTGCGTCGAGGCGTGCGCGGTGGGAGTGCGCGCGTTGGTCATACGCGAGTCGTCACCTGCAGCGACCGTGCCAGTTGTCGTGCCGACGTTAAGTGCCGCCGCACCGCCCAGGCCGGTGACGGCGATGGTGTGCGCCCCGGTGCCGGTATTGGTGGAGACGCTAATGTTGGCGCCGTTGACGAATGTCTGCGTGGTCACGGTCGCGCCATTCAGCGAGGTGATGCCGCTGCCGCCGATGCCAGTCTGATCGGCGGTGCAGGTGAACGTGCCCGTGGAGGCATCGTAGGCGCTCACTTTGTCCGTCCCGGTACAGGTTTTGGTCGCGGCAAGCGTGGGGGCTCCGGTCAGGTCGGAGTAATCCGGCTGCGCCTTCGTGAATGCGCCCGTGGTGGAGTTGTAGGCGCTGAAGAATTGGTGCGAAGTCGCAGTGGAGTTCGCCGCCAGCGTCGGCTTGCCGGTGAGGTCCGCGTATGCCCCGGTGGCCGCCACCGTCGCCAGTGCAGGCGTGCCCGTAAGATCAGAGTAATCGGGCTGAGTTTGGGTATACGCGCCAGTAGTCGCATCGTACGATGCCAGCCACTTATGCGCCACAGCGGTCTTGGTGAGCGGGAGTTGGGTAGTCGCCGCCAGGAAATCGGCGGCATGCTTGCCGTCCACCTTATCGGCATCTAACCCCGTGATGGTGCCCGAAGGCGGAGTGACGGTCGCGTAGGTAAGATCAAGTGCTGCCGTTTGGGTGGACGATTTACCCATCTTGATGGCGCCGCGCAGGATTACCCCGCCCGTCTCATTGTCTGAGGGATAACCGGACGTGGCGGTGCTGCTATCGGTCGTAATGTTTACGGTACAAGGGTTCGTCGCACAGGAGATATTCGACATCAGGAGATTCCAGGTGTCAGGCGAGCCAAACTGTTGAAGGATGCCGTACTTATTCACATTCAGGGCCGGCGTCCAGGTCAACGTGATGTAATTGCTGCCATCTAGTGTCGCTTGTGTATTGCTCTTGCTCACGGAAGCCGTCGGAATCGACCGATGCCCTGCCGCGCAACTGGTGTCATCGCAGGCGACCACGGCGTAGTACCGTGCCGTCGAACCGGCCGTCCCGGTGTAACTGATCGCAGGGACGTTGAAGATGGAATGAACGCCGGTCAGTTCGACTTGCCCTTCGTTGAAGCAGACGTTTCCGCGAGCGCACGGAGTGAAGTTGACGCGCAGACCGTTGACACTGGTGGTCTGCTGCATCCCGATCCCCGGAACCGTCATTCCATTTTCGTCAAGAAACCCACGACCGACCCAGATGGTGCTGTTACTGCCCGCCACCCCGGACAGAAACGCGTTGTTGTTCAGGAAATTCAGCGTGTTGAAGGACGGGGCGCCGATTCCAGCCCCATAGGATACGATCCCAGGATCATAGAAATCGACATCAGCCCAACTCAAGGAACTTCCCTTCAACAGCGTCCCGTAGAAACCAGTGTGCACATTTCTAATCTTGAGACTGCCGCCGGAAGAGTTGTCCCATGCCGGATGTCCGGAGGTTCCGGTTGTTCCACCAGATGTCGGCGTATTCAGGATGACGCGCCCATTCTCCTCGACAAACGTGCCCCCGCCGTTGGAAGCCGACAATATCTGGTCGGCCATCTCAATATCTTCGTGCTGGACATGGAAGGTAAGACCGTTGCCCTGGAGCTTGTAGAGCAGGCCAATGGATGTGGCGTTCACTTTGTCCACGCTGGCGTTGTTGGTCCAGTCGAATCCCACCGCCATGTTGTAAAGATGGATGTCGCGGAATTCGGTGCCGTACACGTTGGTGAGTACGCTCTTGAATGCGGTGCCGCATTTGGTGCAGCCGCTGCTACTGACCGAAACGTGGTTGAACTTCATCTCGTCGCTGTTGTTCGCCGTGCTATCGCCAATCATGAAGCCGATAAAGGTTGATCTCCCGTTGCTGTTGTTGAGGATGATTTCCTCGAACGAGTCGCTGGTGGCGATGTTCGTGCCGCTGCCGGTCTGCCCGGTCTGGAAACCGATGTCCGCATTTCCGGCATAAATCTGAAAGCCCTTAAAGATCACCGAATCACGCGTGCGTTCCACGTCGATGAATGTTCCGCCAGTCGACACACTCGTATTGATCAATTGGCAGGCATTGTTCAGCGTGTGCCCCCCGCCCGCTGTCTCAATGCGGATGCCCACCTTGTCGCGCACCACCACACCGGTGGAGTGGATCACCATGCCCGGCTTGTCGCACTGCAGGACGCCGGTATAGTTCGGCAGATTGGCGATGCAGGTATTGAGCGCTGCGGTTTCATCCCCGGTTCCGACGATGCCGCAATCGCGATTCATGCGGACCACCGGATCCTGCCACTTTTTGAACCCTGTTGCCCCGTCATACACCTCAAATTGCCGAGCCGTGTCAGGCACATCCACCGCCTTGCCCTGGATCTGGGTGGCGTTTCCCGATCCGCCACCACCCGGCCACGGGCTTCCATTCCACAGCGGATTGCCGCCGCTCTCGGCGATCTTGGACAGGGTGGCGGCGTTGGCCATCGCCGACTGGAAGGCGCTGGCGTGCTGGCCATCCACCATGTCGGAATTGCTGGCGTCACCACCCGGCCACGCACTTCCATTCCACAGCGGATTGCCGCCGCTCTCCGCAATCTTGGACAAGGTGGCGGCGTTGGTCATTGCGGTCTGGAAGGCGGAGGCGTGCATACCATCCACCATGTCGGAATTGGTGGCGATACCGCAGTCGGCGGGCGCCGATTCCAGGCTGGAGCCATTGTTGGCCACGCGGACGCAGCGCGCCGGTGTCCACGAGGTCTGCCCGGTGCCGCCCCGGTTGAGCGCCAGGGCGCCGGGATTGAAACCGCCGGCGGCAACGCTGACGTCAACGTAGTCTTTGTTGGCTGCCGCCGTGGGCGCCGACGGGGAGGGCACCAGGGGAGAGCTGTCGAAGGTCTTAAGGCCGGCGACGGTCTCGTCGCCGGTCTTGTGCACGGTGTTGGCGACGGCGCCGTCCACGTACTCACGCGAGACCACCTGCATGGCCACCGTCGCCGGTACCACCGCGGAGCGGATGGCCGCGATCGAGGTCGGCGAGAGCGTGGGCACGGTCCAGTACTCCTGCGAACTGGCGCCATCATCCAGGCTGAGCACCACCTTGTAGTACGTGCCGGAAGGCGTGGCGCCCTGCGTCGGCACCAAAGGGATGCTGATCGCGCCAGTGGCGCCGATCTTTACCGTCTTGGAGCCGGCGGCGACCGGCTTGCCATCGGCGGATACGAAAGCGGGCCACGAAATCACCATCGTGCCGGAAGCGGGCGAGCCGTCAGCGCGATAGATCGTGTCGGACACGACGGTCTTCGCGGGCTCGACGGCGTAAGCGGCCATGCCGAACATCAGCAGGCAAGAAAAAAGCCGCGCGAGGCGGCGGATTCTCGAAGTCATAGTGTTCGCTGTTCTTGTTCGTGGGTTAGTAGCCGTTAGGCAAATACAGATTCGTCGCTGCCGGGGAAATCAAAGCTGCTTTTGTCAGCCATGGCGCTATTTCGCGGCGGCGGACTCGTATGTGCGAATAAAATTCTCCACGCTGCGGACGTACACGGCGGCGAAATCCACCACCGGGCGGCGGCTCTCAATCAGCTCCATGGCCTCGGGCAGCGGAAAGCCGAGGACGCGGAGGATGGCCAGGGTCATCATGGGCGCGCGGTGCACCCCGGCGGCGCAATGGATGAACAGGCGGTTCCCGTTGCCGTGCACCCCGGCCCGCGCAGCCGCGGCGCGCTCGGGGGATCCCGCCTCGCCGTTCAGCGCCTGCAGCGCGAAATCCACGGCGCGCTGGAAAACCTCCGGTCCCTTGACCTGGAAATCATCGTCGGTCGGGTTCCACAGGACCTGGACGCCATGCGGCTCGGCCAGGGCCGTGTCGTCGAACTCGATCTGCATATCAATGATGTGGGTGATGCCGGCGCCGGCCACCTGCGCCATTTTCTCGCCAGTCCAGATGCCACCCCCGACCGCGATGCGGTCGGTGACCCAGGTCATGTCCATTCGCCCAAGCGCTCCCCTAGAGGTTTGCACCCATACAGATTCATTCTACGGCATGATCGGTGGCGGATAATTCGGCTGCGATTTCTTCCGGCGTTTCCGGAATCTGCAACGTCTCCAAAAGTGAACGTAGGAGCGAGCGCTCGTCTTCCGGCGCCGTGTGGCCGGCGGGTACGATGCCGCCGAACTCGAAGAGGAATTTGGTGGCCTGGTAGCTCCCGTCTTTCTCGGCGCGATCGATGACGGCGGCGATGAGTCGGTCGCGGGCCTCGCGGATCTGGGTGAAGGCGTCGGGCAAAGGTTGGTCGGACGACCGCTCTGCCGGTCTGCCGGGCCGCTGGTCAACCGCGGGGCCGCTGGTCGCCGGGTTTGTCCTGAGTTTCGACATAAATGAGAAAGGCGCGTCGTGGTGGCGGCGCGCCTGGAAGATTGCCTCAATTTCAGCTTACATATCTAGCATAGCAGATTGCGAGGGAAAACCCGCCACATCCGGGAAAATTATATTTTCTTTGACCCCAGCAGCTTGCGGGAGATTTGCCGAAAAAGGGGGCTTGACAAGCAATGTGTCAAGATGAGAACCAACGCTGTGGGAACGTTGATTCGCGGTGGCGCGCTGCGGCACGCGATGCCGGCGATGGGGTTCGCCTTCGCCGTCCGCGAGGTTGCGACCGACTTTCCCGGTGAGAATCAAAATGCCGTTCTGCAGGAAGGTCTCTGTCAAAAAGTCCAGCGCATCGGGCAGCCGGCGCTCGATCGTGCGTAAGCTGCAGTGAAGGATTTTCATGGCTTCTTCCTCCGCGTACTCCTGCAGGATGATGCAGGCGATCAGTTGCTGGTCGAAGAGATCCAGGCGGTCGAGGCAGCGCTCGACATCGATGACGAACAGAACCGTGTCTTCGAAGGAGTGGGTGTGGTAGTCCTCCGTGCGGGTAATGAAACATTCGCGGCCGAGGATGGAAGGAAGGCGTCCGACTTCGACTGACATACAGAAATAACGCCGCAGGAGTGCGATGCAGTTGCCGCGGTAGATGGAGAACTCAAGTGCGGGCTGGGGGAGGGGAGCCTTAGCTTGTTTCATACGACACACTCCGCGATGAGTTGGGCGATGTCGGCGACGGTCGAGAGCATCGCCAGGGCAGCGGGCACGCAAGGGGCCGGGACAATCTTGCGCTCCGGCCGGCGAGCCCGCACAGGCAGCGCGGCCATGATGCGCGCACAGTTGGGACAGTACGGGGTGGCGGTCCGGTCGGGACGCAGCCAGAGGCCGCCGCAGCGTTCGCAATACTTCAGGTGTAAATAGACGAGAGTGGCAAGGGCGTGCATGATTCCTCCCGACAATGGAAAAAGCCCTTCGCCGAACGGCGGCGGGGCCGGACGGCGCAGGGCTGGTTGGTGTTACCGTGGACCTGCTCAGCTATTTAGTTGTCGGCGGCAGGGCCGGAGCACGGCCGCGAGCCGCATGGCCTAGCCGCACCCGAGGTCGTTTTTCCGCCGGAAGTATCCTTCCTCGTAGGCGGACTTGAAGATGCGGCCGTTATGCACGACGACCGTGAGCCGCCCGTTGAATTTCATCATGTGCAGCAGGCGGGCGGTCGCGGCGGAAAGCAACTCCGATTCCTGGACCTTGCGGCGCAGCTCAAGAAAGATCTTTTCGTCGGCGGCCCGGGTATCGGCAACGGGCGCCGCGAGCGGCCGTTCCGCTATGCAATCAAACCCGGGAACGGGAACCGGAGGATCGGGCATGGGGGAAATCCTTTTCAGATAGTTATACAAGAAAGCACACCATATAGCTATACGGATGACCTTGTCAAGAGCGAAATATGCAACTTTAATACGACTTTATTATGATCCTACTATAGCTCAGTGATATACTTGACATCAAGATGAAATTCACAAAGTTACAGGAGAGGCTCCGGCAGCTCTTGCTGGCGAGTATCGATGCGGGAGACCTGACCGGCATGGAAGTAGCGCAGATGTCGGGTTTTCAGCAGGCGCACATCTGCAATTTTCTGAACCGCAAGCGCTCCCTGAGCCTGGACGGGATGGACCGCGTGCTCACCGCGCTGCGGCTCTCGGTGCTGGACCTGCTGGACCCGGAGGAGGTAGGGAAGCGGGCCACGATCCTGCCGCCCAGCGAGGACGAGTTCGAGAATGTGGTGCTGGTGGAGGGCGCCATTGCCGCCGGCGAGCCGGCCATCACCAGCGAGTCGGTGCGCGAGATCCTGAAGTTCAAGAAATCATTCCTGCGGCGGCTGCGGGCGGAGCCCGCCAGTCCGCGCGAGGACTGGCGGCGTTTCGTGCTGGTCAAGGTGGACGCGCGCGACGGCATGAGCATGTACCCGCGCCTGCTGCCGGGCTCGACCCTGCTGATCGACCGCCATTACAACTCCCTGAAGCCGTACCGGAGACATGAGCAGAACATGTACGCGGTGCGGGTGAACGGCGGCTGCACCGTGAAGTACGTGCAGGTCGCCGGCAGCAACCTGGTGCTGCGGCCGCACAATCAGGCGTACCCGGTGGAGCTGCTGCCGATCGAGGAAGGGAAAAGGTTTTCCGATCGCATCATCGGCCGGGTGTGCCACGTGGGAATCGAAACGTGAGTGAGTTCCGAGCTGTGAGTTGTGAGCAAGCGCGGCGGCGACCAAGCCGCGGCCGTTGCTTTTGATATCATCCTAACGTTCTGACCTCGCGCCCAGCCGCGCAGACCAGCCACTCATCTACCACAGCAGGGAGGAATTCTCATGGACGAAATGCCTGGCATCAGCGTCGGTTCGCGGCGCAACGAGGATATCGCGCTCGACATGATGAAGTTCATCGCTATGACGACGGGCTACGGCAAGACAGGCTCGGGCGTGCCCGGGTTCCAGGGCGGGCAGACGGCCAAGCCTTCTGAGTACGCCGACCATCTGCTCGATCTTTATGGCAGGTGCTTGAATGCGGTGCAGGGGAAAAAGTAATTCCCGTTTCCCCTTGGACTGACCGTTCTGGCGCTGCACAGCCTGGCCAATAACAATACAAAAGCCGCGGACTGGCCGCGGCTTTGCTGTTGAGCCTGCAATTGATCTCAGATCGCGAGGCCGCACACGCGGGCGCGCCCTTCGACTTCCCCTTCGGCTCCGCTCCGGGCTCGCTGCGCTCGGCAAAAGCAGGACAGCCTGTGTGCCACGCCGGGCGACTAGCGGCGCCGCCCGCCTTTCTTCTTGGTGCCGCCCTTCTTCTTGGCGCCGCCCTTCTTGCGCGCCGCGCCTTTCTTCTTGGCGGCCGGCTTTTTGCGCGCCGCCGGTTTCTTCCTGGCCGCGGCTTTCTTGGCAGCCGGCTTCTTGCGCGCCGCCGGCTTCTTCTTGGCTGCGGCTTTCTTGGCGGCCGCTTTCTTGGGCGCGCCGCCAGCCTCACCGCCGCCTCCACCCGCGGTGGGAGCGCCGGCCGTCGGGACGCCAACGCCGCCGGGGGCCGGGGTTATGGCGCCCGCCGGTTCTTCTTCCTCTTCCTCTTCTTCCTCGAAGTCCTCTTCCAGGTTCTCGCCGTAGGAGCCGGCCTCGCCAAATTCGTCCATCTCGTCGTCGCGTCCGTAGAGAGTGATGTCGTCGAACATTTTTCCTCCTAGTTGGCGAGCGCGGCGTCATCGCACCGAGGCAGCTCGCGTGGTACCTGGGATCACAGCAAACAGAGCCGATGAAGGAGTACCAAAAACCGCGGCGGATTATAGCACAGCAATTTTTGTCTCCACTACAACGCTAGCATGGATGCCGGTGCGGGCAGGCAGAGATGCACTGGGGGGAAACCGGCGGCAGCAAGACGGGTTTCCGCAATCCGGAATCACGGGGTGCGGATGACCAGCACGTCGCCGGCTTTGAGGCTGGAGATTTTGTTGTCGCGCCGGAGGGCGGCAACGCTGGTGTTATATCGGTTGGCGATGCTGACCAAAGTCTCTCCGGACTTGACCTTGTGGTGCAGCAAGCGCTCGCCGTTGGACGCCTGTAAGCTGCTTGCCTTCTTGTACTTAGGTGTCTTGTTCGAAGCCATTTGCCGGGCTGTGGCCGGCTCGGCGACGGGTCGATAGATACGCAGAGTTTGTCCGGCGCGCACCTGATTGCCATGGAGACGGTTCCACTTGCGAATCTTCTCCGCGGGAACGCTGAAGTCGTCGGCGATGGAAAGGACGGTGTCGCCTTTGCGGACTTTATAAGAAGTCGGCCGCTTGGAGTATGCCACCTGCGCCTCGCCGCTGGCGGTGCGCCTTCCGGGCGTGACCGGGATGATCAATTTCGAGTCGGCCTCCAGGTCGTTATCGCGCAGGCTGTTTACCTGGGCGATGGCGGTGGAGGTGGTGCGGTACTGGCGGGCGACCTCGGCCAGGGTTTCGCCGCGGTTGACCTTGTGATAGCGCCACCAGACCCGCATGTCCTTGGGAATGGCGGCGATGTTGTGCCGGAACTTTTCCGCCGTGCCGGCCGGCAGCGCCAGGGAGAACGAGCCATCCTTCGGCGTGGTCATGCGGAGCAGGCTGGGATTCAATTCCTGGAGCGTGGCGACGCTGCTGTCCACGCACTCGGCAACCAGGCGCAGGTCCACGGGATAGTTGATCTCAACCCTGTCCGCCTTGAGCGGCGGTTCCGGCGTCAGGTGGTCAAGCCCGTACTGCGCGGGGTTCTTGGCCATGATGGTGACGGCCACAATGATGGGAACGTAATTGCGCGTTTCCTTGGGCAGGACGCCGCGGCGGTAAAGCTGCCAGAAATCGGCGTAGCCGGTGCGCTGCACGGCAGACTGGACGGTGCCGGGGCCGGAATTATAGGCGGCCATGGCCAGATACCAGTCGCCAAACTGGTTGTAGAGGTCTTTCAAATGGTGGGCCGCGGCGCGGGTGGACTTTTCCGGATCCTGGCGGTCGTCCAGCCACCAGTTGCGCTGCAAGCCGTACCCGGAAGCGCGCCCGGCCATGAACTGCCACATTCCGCGAGCCCCGGCGCGCGACAGTGCCAGCGGATGGAAGCCGGATTCGGCCTGCGCCAGGTAAATCAGGTCCTGCGGCACGCCTTCTTCCCTCAGGATGCGCAGGATCATCTCGCGATAGCGGCCGGCGCGGGTGAGGGCGTGCTCCAGTGTGCCGCGCCCGCCGCTGGAGAAGTAGCTGATGTAGCGCGCCACCTCGTCGTTGATCACCAGCGGCAGGTCGGAGTGGGTATCCTTCATTTCCGCTTCCGCCCTGGCGCGGATGTTGGGATCGACAGGAAACGTGACCTCGTTAGCCTCGTCGATGGGCGCGGGCTCGGCTTTCTGCTCGGTGAAGCCATCGCCGGCCTGCAAGGCGACGATCTCGAGGTTATTCACGCCCTCAACCAGCTTGTCGAATTCCTGCTGCAGGCGGTCATTGCCGCGCACGTCGTGCCCGGACTGGAGCAGCAGATCGAAGGCGCGGTCGAAATTGTCCTTGGCGGCGTCGAGGTGGCCGGCGTTGTAGTTGGTCAGGCCCGCCTGGTATTCCTTCTCCACCTTGGCGATCAGCGCTTCCACCGGGTCGATCTTGGGCTGGACTGGTTCCTGAATTTTCGGCGGTGGAGGCGGCGGTGCGGCGGTCAGCTTGGGCGCCATGGCCTGCCGAGGCGGGGCTGCTGCCGTCGGCTTGGTCTCCTCGGTCTTGCAGGAGAGCAGCGACAGAGTCAGCGCGCCGACGATCGGAAAGGACCAGTACCTATGCATGCAACCTCGTTACGAGCTCGTTTCCGGTAGATCCTCCAGACGCTCCAGCCCACAAAATGTTACCGTGGCGTTAATTGAGGGTCAATTGACGGAAAGTCTTACCGGCACCCGAAAGGACAACTCCCTGCGGTGACCCTGTGAGGGTGCTCAGGCCCGGTCCAGGGCCTGCTCCAGGTCGGCCACCAGGTCGGCGGGATGTTCGACGCCGACCGAGAGTCTCACCGTTGCCGCCGAGACATCCAGCAACTCCAGTTGCTTGTCAGTCAGCCCTACATGCGACGAGAGTAACGGGTACGAGACGGTGGACTCCACTCCTCCCAGGCTGGTCGCCAGGTACCACAGCCGCAGCGCGTTGATGAATTTCTCGGCCGCCGCGCCGCCACCCTTGATGTCGAATGAGACCATCATGCCGAAGTCGCGCATTTGGCGGCGGGCGACTTCGTAGCTGGGATCGCCGGCGAAACCCGGATAGAACACGCGCTCTACTTTCTGGTTGCGCCGCAAGGCTTCGGCAATCGCGCGAGCGTTGGCGCAGGCGCGCTCGACGCGAATCTCCAGCGTCTTCAGGCCGCGAATCAACAGGAACGAGCCCAGCGGATCCAGGCAGCCGCCGGTGAACTTCACCATTTCGCGGATCGGATCCAGCCACTTGCGCCCTCCGGCGACAGCGCCGGCGGTCAGGTCGTTGTGTCCGCCGAGATACTTGGTGGCGGAGTGCAGGCTGAGGTCGGCCCCGAGGTCGAGCGGCTTTTGCAGGATGGGTGTGCCAAACGTGCTGTCCACCGCGACCACGGCATGGCGCCGGTGCGCGATCTCGGAGAGCGCGCGGATGTCGGCGCAACGCAGCGTGGGATTGGTCGGCGTCTCCAGGAACAGCAGGCGCGTGCGCTCGGAGAAATAGCGCTCGACATCATTCAACTCGTGAAACGGGACGAAGTGGGTGCGGATTCCGAAGCGCGGCAGAACGTTTTGAAAAAGTTTGGTCGTGCCGCCGTAGAGATCGAGCATGGAAACGATCTCGTCGCCGGATTCGCACACCGCCATGAGTGTCGCCAGCTCCGCCGCCATGCCGCTGGCGGTGACGACGCACGCTTCAGCGCCTTCCAGCGCGGCGATCTTCTGCTCCGCCACCGTAGTGGTCGGGTTGCCGTAGCGCGAATACATGTACGCTTGCGATTTGCCCTCGGCGTAGCGGCGCAGCTCGTCGAGGCTGGGCATGACGAAGACCGCGGTTTGTGCAATGTCGGTGGTCAGGCTGGCATTGGTTCCGTGGCGCTCCTCGCCGGCATGGACGCAGTGCGTGGCGTCGGCGAGAGATGGCTTCGTGTGATCCGGCATAAGAGTGAAATGGTAAATGCAGAAGAGGGAAGCGCAAAGTCGGAACCGCCTGAAAGTTCAGCGGCCAGGAAAAAGGCTCCAGGCCGCCTGCAGCCTGGAGCCTGAAGCCTGGAGCCTGGAGCCTGCTTTCTCTCACCAGCTTAAGCGCAGCGCGAATTGGAACTGACGCGGATCGTAAGCCGCGGTGGGCTGACCCGCCTGGTTCCAACTGTAGTTGACGTCCTGCACGTTGTACTTATTGGCGATGTTGAACAGGTCCATGATCCCGTCGAGGTTGATGCGTTCCGTCAGGTGGATGCGGCGGGCGACCCGCAGATCGTTGAACAGCGTGTACGGACGCCGGCCCGCGTTGCGCGCCAACGTGCCGTTGCCGAAGTTCGCGTCATTGAAGCACGCCGGCTGGAGGTACCCGGTAGGAGAAAACTTCGACGCCACCGGCGCCGGCACGGCGCAAGGCGCCACATAATTGGCGGTAACGGCGTTGGGCCGGTCGTTGGTGCTGCGGCTGTCCAGGTTGGTGTCGCTGCCGCTCAGGATCGGGAAAGGCCGCCCGGAAGCAACATCAATGATGGGCGCAAACGTCCAGTCGCTGAGCAGCCTGCTGGAGAAACTGCTTCCAGACACGCGCCCGGTCTGATACACGCCGCTGAACACGAAGCGATGCCGCTGGTCAAACAGCGAGTTGGACCGATCGAGGCCGGGGTGGAGCGGGTCCTGCACGGCGAGAGGAGTTTCCAGGTCGGTGGAGTCGTCAATCGCGTGTGACCAGGTATAGGACGCCAGGAACTCGACGTGGTTGCTCATGCGCTTGCGCAGGTTCGCGCTAAAGGCGTGATACACCGAGCTGCCGTTGGAGAAATTCGCGCCCATGGCATTAAAGGGAATCGGGATGTAAGCGCCGTTGGCGTCCTTGAACCCGAGGCCGTAGGCGGCCTGTAACTGGTTGGCCAGTCCCAGGCACGCCAACCCGCCCGCGCCTGAGGCCTGCAACGCCGGTACGAACGACGGATTGATGCCGCCTTTGCGGAAAAAGTTCATGATCGGCGGGGCCACCCAGGGACCACCGGGTCCCACATTGCATGGCTGAGCGCCACCGAAGCCGGCGAACTGCGGCCCAAGAGCGGTGCCCGGCTGGGCAACGCAGATCGGGTCGGCCAGGCAATTCTTGTAATTTGCCAGCAAGGCGGAAGGAACCACGTAATTGGAATCCACCGGACGGTTCAGATGACGGCCGCCGTTGAAGTTGTATTCCAGCGACAGTGCGAAGTTATGGCCCAGGTCATGTTCGACCGACAGACTAGCCTGGTTGGAGTAGGCGTACTGGAAGTTGCGCGCCACCGGGAATCCGTCCGGCAGAAACGTCATCGGCAGACCGAGCGCAAGGAATTGCTGGTTGGTAAACGCCGAGGGCGCATTCGGCGTGGCGTTAAACCGCTGTTCCTGCGGCAGGTAGTTGAGCTGCGAAACGCCGGCGAAAGGGCAGGACGCCAGAATGCCCTGGAACACATTGACCGCATTGACCGCGGTGGCCAGGCTGGTACCGCATCCCGGATTGCCGAGGATCAGCCCGAACTGGGGCGCTTGCGAGCCGTTGGCCACGTTGGAGTCGAAAGCGAGGGCCAGCAGCGGGTGATCGTAGAACAACCCGTAGGCGGCGCGAACCACGGTCTTGCCGTCCTTCCACGGATCCCAGGCAATCCCCAAGCGAGGCGCAAAATTGTTGTAGTCGCGCGGAATGCCCTCGATAATCCCCAGCGCTTTTTCCGCTGCCGCCGAGATGCTCGTAGCCGGCGCGAATGTCGGCGTGAGTTCCACGTCATAGCGAACCCCGACATTCAGCGTAAGGTTTGATTTCAGGCGCCAGCTGTCCTGGAGGTATCCACCGAAAATCTTGTTGGAGAACTGGTCGTGTGGATTGCCGACGCCTTGCGTCGTTGTCTGTGGTATGCCCAGCCCATAGGCCTGTACCGAAGAAAACTGTGGCGTGATGAGGTCAGCCGGATTGCTGCCGCAAACATGAGGCGCCGCCGGCGCCGGTACGCAACTTGGCAGCCCGACGAGGCTGGCAGGCAGACTGCTGAAGTTGTAAACACCTCCGAAGTTGACGGCGAAATCCGCTTTCAGCGGCAAGTAGTTGAAATCGCCGCCCCACTTGAAGGTGTGCTTCCCGTGGCTGACGGAGAAATTGTCGGTGAACTGATAGCGCTGCTCGGTGCGGCGGACGAAGGAGAACGGCTCCCGCCCGATGAAAGCGTATCCAAAAATCTGGTCGCCCACGGCGCTGCCGCCCGGAGCACTGGAGTAGTTGAAAAGCTGTCCGCGGCGCGCGTATTGGAAGCGGAATTCGTTGATCTTGCTGTTGCCGATCGTCCACTCGTGCTGCGCCACGCCGGCAACGTCGCGGTTGGTGACGTCCGAGGTACGCGAAAACGAGTTCAGCCCGAGCGTTTGGTTCCCCTGGGCGCTCACCTCCAGGCCCGTGGACGTGCTCGGGCTTACATTGGCGCGCAACATGAGTTGCTGGGTGCTCGTGAGGCGGTGGTCCAAACGCAGCGATACCAGCGTCGTACCTTCGGTAATGGGGAAGTTGCCGATCTCGGACTGCAGCGGGAAATACGAGGTACCGAAACCCGGAATCGGAGCGCCGGAACTGGGGAAGCAGCGCAGCGAGGCGGCAACGCAACCCGCTGTCGGAATGCCGTTGCCGGCCATCACCGCCAGAATCCCGGCATTCGGCAACACGCCGTTCAGCGCCACGCCGGAAGCGCCGCCGGCCGCGCCTAACATGCCCGCCAGCGCCGGGGCATACGAGGCAGGCGCCAGCGGTACGAACCCCGCCAGTTTTGTAACAAAGCTGACTTGAGCGGGAGTAAGCAGCACGGTTCCCAGATTTAAGCCCCCGAGGAGAGGCGCAAGGGGAGTGGTATTAAATGACACCAAGTCAAAGTTGTTGGCGCCGATGTTGGAGAATCCGGTTTCGCGCCGCCGCGTCGTCTCATACGAGAAATAAAAGAACGTGCGGTCCTTCTTGATCGGCCCGCCGGCGGCAAGTCCAGCTTGCACCCGTGTATAGGCCGGGTCAGGCACGTTGCTGAAGTGATTGACTGCCTGGATGTCGCGATTGCGCAAATATCCGAATGCGCTGCCGTGAAACGCGTTGGTCCCGGACTTGGTGATGATGTTGACCACGCCGCCCGACGCGCGCCCATATTCGGCGGCGTAGTTGTTGGTGATGATCTGGAATTCCTGCACCGCTTCTTGCGAAACCGTGGAGCGGATGCCATTCGTCGAGTTGTCCCCCGCATCGGCGCCGTCCACGTTGACCAGGTTGGCGCGAGCGCGCTGTCCGCCGAAGTTCAGGCCCGAGGTGGGCGCCACCGGGATATTGGGCGTGTTGTCGCGCGCCAGCTTGGAGTCGGTCAGCGTGAAATTGATGTAGTTCCGCCCGTTGATCGGCAGATTGTCGATCTGCTGCTGGTCAATCGTGGTGGTGCTCGCGGTGCGCTGTGTCTCCACCAGCTCCGCTTCGGTGGTCACATTGATGATGGACGCCACGGAAGCCACCTGCAGGGTGACCGGCACTTCCGCGGTCTGCCCGATGGTGACGGTCACGTCCCTGGCGACCATTTTCGCGAACCCGGCCGCCTGCACGGTAATCGTGTATTGCCCCGGCGGAATGGCGAGAAACTGATAGTCGCCTTCGATGTTGCTGGTCCCCGCGCGCTCGATGTTGCGAGCTTCGTTGAGCAAGGTGACGGTCGCGTTCTTTACCACCGCGCCCTTCGGATCCCGCACTGTTACGTGCAATTGAGCGGTTGCGGCCGACTGCGCGGCGGCGCTGGCGGCAATCAGCAACGTCGCAATAACTACCAGGCACACCTTCGTCACTTGCCTCATCGTTCCATCCCCTTTCACACGCTGACCAGCACACCGTAGACACGAATCGAGGCCCTCCCGGTTCGGTTCACACCGGGAATCAATGGCACCAAAAATAGTGCAGGCAATGTGGCAGGGTTTTATATCAGAAACCATTGGGAAAGCAAGCGCCGGCGCGGCTCGGCATACATGTAGTACTAAGGGGCCATGGCCGTATCGCGGGGCACCGTGATCCCTTGCTCCTGCCGGTCCCCCCTGCGCACTGCCCAGGCCATGCGCGGAGTATTGTGCGCCAGGCCGAAACGTCCCTTGCCGTCCAGCAGGATGATGCCGCCGTGGCCATGCAAGCGCCGGTGCAGGTAGTGGATGGCATCGGGTGCGACCTTGGCCGGGTCGTGGCCCGCCAGGACCCGGTCGGCGGCCCACTTTGCGAGCACGAGCTTCATCATCGGCTCGCCCCAGCCGGTCGTCGAGCAGGCGGCACTTTCGTTGTCGGCAAAGCAGCCGCAGCCGATCAGCGAGGAATCGCCCACCCGGCCCGGCGTTTTGTTGAGCGTGCCGCCGGTGGAGGTACCGGCCGCGATGTTGCCGTTCGAATCCAGGGCGACCGCCCCCACCGTATCGTGCGAGGTCGTCGGCGAGGCGAAGAGCTCGTGCTTTTCGCCCGCCACTTCCTTTTGCTGCGCTTCCCTTAAGCGCTCGACTTCGCGCGGGATGATGAGCTCCTCATTGCTGATGAGTTCGATCCCATGCTCCTGCGCAAACGCTTCCGCGCCCTGCGCAACCAGGTAAACGTGGTGACTTTCCTCCAGCACCTTGCGCGCCGCATGGATGGCATGACGAATGTGCTCGACGCAACCGACGCCGCCGGCGCGCAGCGTCCGTCCATCCATCATCAGCGCGTCCAGTTGCACGCGCCCGTCGCGGGTGAGAAAACTGCCGCGCCCGGCGTCGAAGGTTTCGTCGTCCTCCATGACCACGATAGCCGCTTCGACCGCATCCAGCGCCGACCCGCCGCGCTCCAGCACCTTCCAGCCGGCATCCACGGCGTGGCGGACACCCTGGAGATGCGCTTCCACCATGTCGTCAGGAATCGCCCACGCGCCGCCGTGGACCACAAGGATCGGCTGGTTGGACAAACAGGTTTCTCCGCTGCCTCGCCCCGCTGATTGGTTCCGAGCCACCCATCATAGCGCGGCTGGAGGGGAGAATTGAGTAGCAGCCGGGTGCACCCGCTACTTGGGCGCCCACTCCTGCTCGATCGGTTCGGGCTCACGCAGGCGGGAGAGGTCGCGCTCCCGCGTCTGCCCGTAGGTGTGAACGATGCGGTGGATGACGGTGATGTTTCCGATGACGGCAATCACCCACAGCACCGGCGCCATGCGGTTGAAGCATGCGCCGATGATCACCAGCACGATGCGTTCCGGCCGTTCCATGAATCCGACCTTGCACTTGCCAATCAGCGTCTCGGCGCGGGCGCGCGTGTAGCTGATCATGACCGACGTGACCATGACCACGGCGGTGAGCACAACATAGAAGAACCGGTTGCCGCGCGCGTAATACACCAGCAAGCCGAAATAGAGCGCCACATCGCTGTAACGATCGATCACCGAATCGAAGAATCCGCCGAAGTCGGTGACCTGTCCGGTCGCCCGGGCCACGCGCCCGTCCACCATGTCGAAGATGCCGGCGGCAATGATCACCAGCGCGGCGTAACGAAACATGCGCGCCTGATTTTCGGCGTTGGCGTAGCCGAACAGCACGCCCGCGCCCAGGTTGATCAACAGGCCCAGGAACGTCAGGTAGTTGGGATTGATCTTGGTGAGCGCCAGCCCGTGCACGATCTTGTGCAGAATTACTTTGCTCCCGTGCCCGACTACGCTCGTCCAACTCATGACTAGTCTTGCTCCGCTTCATCGTGGATGGTCAGCAGCGAGAGCACTTCCATCTCACGATTGCCCGAGGGCGTGACCACCGTCGCCGTATCTCCGGCCTTTTTTCCCATCAGGGCGCGCCCGATCGGCGAGGTGGTGGAGATCAGTCCCTTGCTGATGTCGGATTCCTCGCTGGTCACCAGCTTGTACTCGATCTGCTCGTCCTTGGTGGAGTCATACACTCTTACCGTCGATCCCAGGGCCGCCTTGTCCCGGGGTATGTTGTTCATGTTGACCAGCGACAACTCGGCCATCCTCTTCTTGAGCTGTCCCAGCCGCGCGCGGACGTATTCCTGCCGCTGCTTGGCCATGTGATACTCGGCGTTTTCGCTCAAGTCTCCCATGGCGACGGCTTTCTTCAACTCCTTCGGGAGTTCGTGATTCAATTCGCGTTCCAGCGTTCGAATCTCTTCGGTAAGCTTTTTCTTGATGTGTTCTGGCATGTAAAGTCGACGGTCTCCGCCGCTCAGGTCAGCGGCCTGCTGGTCAGCGCGGCAGCGGAGAGCACCCCACCGCGGATGACATCCTGTGATTATAGAACGATCCCTCAGGAGAAGGGGGCCGGACGCCGTTGCCATGGCAATTTGCGCCGCTTTCGGCGGGCTTCTGCCGATTTTAAACCATTGCTCCACGCAACTCCGGTAAGTCATAGGCCCGTTTGACGTTTTGCTCGATTTACGATATATTAATAGTCGTTCTCCCTCAGCCAGAGCCACCTACCAAATCTCGCAGGTGCCCTTGATGATCAGCAACGCGAATCTGAACTTCGATATCGGGGACAAAGTCGTCTATCCCAACCACGGCGTAGGAACCATCGAACAGATCAGCAGCCGCACCATTGGCGCCAGCGTCGAGCGCTTTTACCTCCTGAAAATCAAGTCCAGCAGCTTGAAGGTGATGGTGCCCTTCCACAACGTGGCCAGTGTCGGGCTGCGGCGGGTGATTCGCAATGGCGACGTGCAGAAGGTCATCGATTTTCTCACCGACGGCAAGTGCTGCAACCATAGCGATTGGAAGTACCGCTTCAAGGAGAACTCGGAAAAGATGCGTACCGGCTCGCTGCTGGAAGTAGCGGCCGTGCTCAAAGGCTTGCTGCTGCTGGCGCAGAGCAAACCTCTATCGTTCCGCGAAAAGAAGATGCTGGAACGTGCCCGCTACCTGCTGGTCAGCGAGCTGGCCATGGCCAAGAACTGCGACGAGCTCCAGGTCGAACAACTGCTTTCCAAGACGCTGTCCAAATCCAAGCTCCGCTTTCCGGAGACCGTCGCGGAAGCCTGAAACCATCTTCTTATTATTGTTTTCCAGAAGCGCGGCCACGAGCCGCGCTTTTCGTTTCTGCCGGTGGCGTGTCCTGGTACAGATCTCGGAAAGGTACCGCCCCGACGTACGCCGCGCGGATTTGTCGAAGCTGGTCCGACGTGAGACTTACGAACTCGAATCCGTGGTGGAATCCGCGCTGGTGGCGGATCACCGCTTCGATAACCAGTTCGGGACTGTCCCGCTCGGTGCGGAATCGAATCGTTGACCGCGTTCCCGGCGGAAGTACCTCCGGGATCACTGCACCCACACCGCCGTCACTGATATCCGCCGTCCACCCGCTCAAGGTGGTTTCCCGCCCGCGTACTAACAGGGCGATCTTCAGCATTTGGTCAAAGTGATAGCGCTGAATCTGGCGTCGTTCGGCGACCGGAGATTCCGACGTCGCTGCGGGTCTCAGCATTTCCAGAGTCGCGTTCATCCCAATTTGAGCGGCGAGTCGGCGACGCAGCCCGGCGATCAGGAACTGTTGGTAAGCCGCAAATACTGCAAACAGGAGCACCAGCCCGAAGAGGCCGAAAATTCCTCTTTCGAGTGCGTCCTGCTCAAAGAGGGAGGTCTTAATTCCGGGTCTGGCGAGAGACCATAGCCCGAACAATTCTACGAGCGTGATAGTCAGGATACAGGCCCAGCGGTACCAATCCTGTCGATCCAACCGCTTAAGAGCGGCGCTGCTCTGTGCAAAGCCCTTATACTCGCTGACTCTTTGCGGCATCGGTCGCTTCCTGATTCACTCGGAGGGGGCCGACCCGCTGCGGAGTCGAACCGAGAAAATCATTCCTACGCTTATCATGTCAAACTAATAGGGCGCGGCAAGTGCCGATCTGGGCACCAACCACTCTCTCCATGCAGCATTCCGGCGGTGGCTGACCTGAAACGTGAAGCTTGTGAGACGCAAAGCGTAAGCCTGAAGCCTGCTTCACTCACTTAGCCACGAGCCGTAACCGCGCAGCGTCTCGATGTGATCGAAAACAATCTTGATGGCGGCGGTCATGGGCACCGCCAGCACCAGTCCCATCGCGCCCCACAACCATCCCCAGAACAGCAGCGACAACGTGACCGCCAGCGGGTTCAGTTGCAGCCGGCTGCCCAGGAACTTCGGGTACAGCACATTCAGCGCGAAAAGGTGCAACCCGAGCACGGTCATGAGAATGGCGACGATGCCTCCGCCACCGATCTGCCCGATCCCGGAAAGCAGCGGCGGAACCGCCGCCAGCAGCACGCCCAGGTACGGCACCAGGCTGAGGAACCCGCTCATGAAGCCGATAAAGTAAAAGTACGGCAGGTGCAGGGCGCCGAAGATGACCGTGCTCATGGCGCCGATAAACAAGCCGACCAGCACGTTGCCGACGATGAACCTCCGAATCATGCTCGCCATCAGCCCCAGCGTCACATAGGCCGTGTTGCGGTTCTTCATGCGGAACAACATCACCGTGGCCGAGCGCACGTGGTCCTGCCAACTCAACATGAAGTAGGTGAGGAAAGGAATGAAGGATGCCGCAAAGACGATCTCGATGGTGGGCCCCAGTCCCCCGCTCAGGTATTCGGTCCAGTCTTTCTCCTGCTGGACCGTGAACTTGGGGGCGTTCGCCGCCTGCTTTTCCTCTTCCGGCATTACCGACGACGTGGTCTTCCGGAATTCCTGGGCCTGCTGACGAACCCGCCCAAGCACCGACCTGATCCTTCCGGAATATTTCGGCAGGTCATGGCTGAACGAGACCGCCTTGTTGTAGGACACCTGACCGATCCCGTACAACACGGCCATAAACAGCAGCACGGCAATCAGGGCCGCCAGCGAGCGCGGCAGCCGGATGCGTTGAAACAGGTCCGCCAGCGGCGCCAGGATAAATGCCAGCAGGATCGAAATCAGCAGGACGATGATCGGCAGTTTGGCGAAATAGAACACCGACAGCCCCGCCAGCACCCCCAGCACCATGGTGGCTGACGCACTGGCGCGCATCTGCCGGTGCAGTTCGTCCGCTTCTTCCTGCGTCCGCGGAAGTCCTACGACGCGCTGCGGCCGCGATTCATCGTCCACCGCCTCGTGCAGCACTTCCGGATCTCCCTCGCCGCGCTTGCTTGCCATCGCCGCCCACTCACTCCGATGTGTGAGCCTATAATATAGCTGTGTCCGGTCAACAGCATCCCACCTCTTCCGTTCCGGACCAATCTGCGCACTCCCCGCACCGCCGCATTCTCGGCCTCGATGTCGGGTCCAAAACCATCGGCTTGGCCGTTTCCGACCCGCTCGGCATCACCGCCCAAGGCCTGGCAACCGTTCGCCGCAAGAACAAGCGCACCGACTTCGGCCTTCTCGAACGCGCCATTCTCGACCACGATGTCTGCGAACTCGTCGTCGGGTACCCGTTGCGCATGAGCGGCGCCGAGGGCCGGCAATCGGAAAAGGTCGCGGCCTTTGCCGAGGAACTCCGCCAGCGCTTCTCCTTGCCGGTGCACCTGTGGGATGAGCGCCTGACCTCGGTTCAGGCCAATCGCTTGCTCCGCGAAATGGAACTCAGCATTGCCAAGCGTGCCGCCGCCGTGGATCGCATGGCCGCCGTGCTCATCCTCCAGTCCTACCTCGACGCACACTCCAAAACCTAGTCGTCAGGCGTCGGTCTTCAGTCTTCAGCCAGTCTTCAGTCTTCAGTCGTCAGTCTTCAGTCGTCAGTCGTCAGTCTTCAGTCCTCAGGCATCAGTCGTCAGGCGGTGACGGTCAGTGCCGTCATGAGGCCATTCAACATACGTGCAACTTCACCCGCGCGCTCCAGCAGTTCGTGCGATTGCACCTCATCCAGGTACTTGAGGTGCTTTGAAATTAGGACCTGCGTCTCGACTTCGTGAATTGAGCCGCGGGCGTGGCAAAAGAACACGATCATCTCCGGATCACCGGATCGCCCCTTGCCCTCGGCAATGTTGCTTGGTATGGAAACTGCCGCCCGCCGCAACTGGCTTACCAGCCCATAGAGTTCATGTTTTGGAAAGGACTGGGTAGCCTCGTAAACCCGATAAACGAGTTCCATGGCTTTTTGCCAAACTTTAAGATCACCATAAGATCCGCTCATGTTTCACCTCCACGACAAGTTGAGACCGGAAATTGTAGCCTTAGCGACCCAAGCCTGACGCCCGACGCCTGACGACTGAAGCCTGACGCCTGACGCCCGAAGACTGACGCCCGGAGACTGAAGACTGAAGACTGACGACTGACGCGACTGACGACTGAAGACTGACGACTGAAGACCGACGACTGAAGACTGACGACTGACGACTGACGACTGACGACTGACGATCAACTCTCCAAAGTCTTACGCCTGAAGACTGAAGACTGACGACTGAAGACTCCCTGCAATCATCTAAACTAAGGTCGGAATGCGCGTTTTTTCCACACTTTTTCTGATCCTCGTTCTCGTCGCCGCCCTCTGGCTGGCCTGGGCGCTCTACCTGCCCGTCCAGCCCAGCGGCACGCAGTTCGTTCTTCTGCGCCCGGGCTCCTCCAGCCGCCGCATCGCCGCCGAACTGCAATCTGCCGGCGTCATCCGCAGCGCGCGCGCCTTCCTGCTAATGCATTACGCTCTCGGCAGCACCCTCAAGGCCGGCGAGTACAAGTTCGACCAGCCCGCCACCGCGCGGCAGATTCACGATCGTCTCGCCCGCGGCGACATCTTCGTCCACACCATTACGATTCCCGAGGGTTATAACTTGTACGACATTGCGGGCGTGGTGCAGCTTGCCGGGCTCGGATCGGCCAAGGATTTTCTCATCGCCGCCAAAGAGGATGTCGCTTTTATCCGCGATCTCGATCCCCAGGCTGCCAGCCTGGAAGGCTACCTGTTCCCCGACACCTACGGGTTCACCCGCACCCAGTCCATGCACGACATGATCGCCGTCATGGTGCATCGCTTTCGCCGCGATGCCGCACAATTGGGCCTGATCTGCGCCGGCCAGCAACCGCCGCCGTCGTCATCGGAATCCGGCGCCGCCGGCTGCGCCGACATTCACGCCGTTGTCACCATGGCGTCGATCGTCGAAAAAGAGACAGCAGCTCCCGAGGAGCGCCCCATGGTAGCGGGCGTTTATTACAATCGCCTGCAACGCCACATTGCGCTCGCCGCCGACCCCACTGTCATCTATGCGGCGCTCGTTTCCGGGCGCTACACCGGAGCCATCCACCAGTCCGACCTGCAGTTCGATTCGCCCTACAACACGTACCGCCACGCCGGAATGCCGCCGGGGCCGATTGCCAATCCCGGGCGTGCTTCCCTGGAAGCCGCGCTACACCCGGCCAAGACCGATTTCTTGTACTTCGTCAGCGACGGCAACAGCCATCACCGCTTTGCCCGCACTCTGGACGAACACAGTCGCAATGTCGCCGCCTACCGCCGAACCCTTGCCAACTCGCGCTGACCCTTCAACTTTGTTCCGCCCGGCCGCGCAACTTCGCTTCTCGTATACTGTTTTGTTCATCTAACTGCGTGTCCCGCATGAACGTTCGCTTTCCGCTCCGCGCCGTCTTGGCAGTCGTGCTGGCTCTCCCGCTGGCCGGCTGTCTTTTCCGTTCCCACCGCGCCCAGGTCCTGCTCAGTAATGCTCCCTTGCAGACCGCCACGCTCGAGCAGCTGGTGAGCACTATCAACACCCAGGCGAACAAGATTCAGACGCTCAACTCCACGGCTGACATTGCGGCCTCTTCGGGCGGGTCCAAGAAGGGCAAGATCACGGAGTACAAGGAGATCAAGGGTTACATCCTGGTGCGGCAGCCGAACATGCTGCGCATGATCGGACTGATGCCGATCGTCCGCAATCGCGCCTTCGACATGGTGAGCGACGGCAGCTTCTTCAAACTCTGGGTGCCGCCGGTGAATAAATTCGTGGTCGGAAGCAATGCCGTTGTCCATCCGTCGCAGAAGCCACTGGAGAACCTGCGCCCGCAGCATATCTACGACGCCTTGCTCCTGCACCCCATCGATTCCGAGCACGATATCGCCGTCCTCGAACAGGGCAACCGGACGATCGAGGACCCGAAAACCAAAAAGCGGGTTTTGGAACCCGACTACAACGTGGATGTGATTACTCGCACCGACCATTCCTGGTATCTATCGCGCAGGATCACCTTCAGCCGGGTTGACCTGATGCCGATCCGCCAGCGGGTTTACGACCGCAACGGCTATCTCGCCACCGATGCCACCTATTTTGATTTCAAGGATTTCGACGGGCTTCTGTTCCCCTCGACGATCCGCGTCTGGCGGCCGCAGGAAGAGTATTCGGTCACCCTGAAGATCGAAAAGATGACCATCAACCAGCCGCTGACCGACGAGCAGTTCGTCCTCAATCAGCCGCCGGGCTCGCAACTGGTCCAGCTCGACAAGGACGCGTCCACCGCCGCCTCCAACAGCGGAAATGCTCCGCGGCAATAGCCCAGGGGCAGGTTGGGATCAACCTGCCGCACCGCTTCCCGAATGCCGGACATTACCGCCAACGGCTCGGTCTTTGTGCTGAGCACCAGTTTGATCTCCTGCCGCGGGACCTGGGCCAAAGGCAGATAGGCTACCGGTTCTTCCGGCGCGTGCAATCCGCCGGTACGCTCGCTGCGAATCACGCCCACGATCTGCACCTTCGCCCCGGACCCTGGGTTTGTGCCGTAGCCGGGCCAGTCGATGCCAACGGCTCGTCCAACCGGATTCGCCATCCCGAATCTGCTCGACAGATGCCGGGCCGCCTCCTGATTGATGACCATAACGGGCGGGGCGCCCGCGCGATCCCGATCTTCAATTCCGCGCCCGGACTCCACGGGAATTTGCAGCGTGCCGAAATACCAGGGATCGACCAGCTTTAGTCGGACGGAGAGGCGCTCCTTCACCTCAGGAGCACTGCCTCCTTCAAGCAGCCCGATGATCCGCCCGTCGCTCACCAGCGCCGCCGCGCTCGGGGGGAGGATGAAGATGGCGACGGACTCGGGCGTTGGGTATGCCTTCCGGACCGAGCGGGCGCCCTGGATTTCGATGTCCAGGACCACGTGCCGTCCCGCCGCGAGCACCCGGTC
>JAIQGF010000021.1 GCA_020072845.1 Terriglobia bacterium | reverse complement strand
TGGGCGCCGGAGGCATGGGCGTAGTCTTCAAAGCGCTTGACCTCAACCTGCAGCGCACCGTGGCGCTGAAGTTTCTCACCCACATCGACGCCGGCGCCGCTGTAGAGAAGGAGCGTCTGTTGCGGGAAGCGCGGGCCGCCTCCGCGCTTGATCATCCCAACATTGCTGCCGTGTACACGGTGCAGGAGACCAGTGGCGGCCGCCTCTGCAAGGTGATGGCGTATTACGGAGGCGGGACTCTCGCTCTCGCGGTGCCGCTGGCGCGGCGCAAGCTGGTGGAGGTCACCAAAGTCACCATGAACGGCCCCAGCATGGCGCGCGTGGAGTACATCTGGAAGTGGGAGCCGACGCCGGTGGGCGACCTGTTTGACGCCAATGGCCAGTTGATCAAATCTTTCAATCTCTGGGACACGCAGGCGCTGATCGAAAAATACGGCGCCAACTTCTACCACGGCGATGCCAAGAAAGTCGCCGTCAACCTGGTCAAGACGGACCAGGGAGCCTGGCAGCTGATGAGCGAGTAGCAGCGGTCGCCGGAGCGACACCCAAGGCACGGCCCCAGCCGTGCCTTTTTGTTTGCGGAGGTGTCAAGCGCGCGGGTGGCGCGCAGTCGGCGGGGTGGGCCTCACCGCTGCCGCTTACGTTCCGCGATGCTGGAAGAGTATTGACCAGCAGCCTCAATGATCGGGAGGGCGGCTGGATTTGATCATCTCGGGGTCGTACCTCGCGATAATCTGAGCTGCTTTCTCACGGACGTAGGGGTTCGGGTCGACCTTCGACGCTCTGACAATTATAGGCAGCGCTTCCTGAGAAGGAGCGCGGTACAAGGCCTCAAGGGCGGCCACCTTGCAGGTTTGCGAATCGGAGCTTGCGAGGAACCTTCGGAGGGGCGGGACTATTTCGCTTCCCCCGATCCACCCTAGCATACGAACTGCCAGCAGCTGGCCAAAGGACCTTGTGGAACTCAGCAATTCCGTGATTGATGCAACCGCCGCCGTTCCCAGGCACTTTATTTGCGCCTGATCTGATTCGGCAGGTGGCACCCAGGTTGTGGATCTGACGCCTGAGGGGGCTGTCAAGTCCATGGCGTCCAAGCTTTTCTCGAATATCCGGTTAACCTCCTGCCTCACGGCATCTGGTGAGCCTCGGTCAATGGAGCCGCACTGTGCGGAGGATTCACTGCACAGTCCCTCCACGGACAAGAGGAGAACGATAGTCAGAGCTATTCTCTTAAGCACGAGCGCACTCCTAATTGATGGTCCCCTGGGAAAATGTCTTGTTGTACGCGGCTGGGTTTCCGCTTATGGTCACCTGTACACCATTGTTACAATCTCGGCGGCTCACCGTTGTCTGTATCGGATAGGTCACACCCTTGTACACCGCTTGATAACTCACGGTCACGCTACGACAAGGGTTGTCAGGCGGTTTAGGCGGTCCCCAACAGGTGCCCACCGGGTCATCGTCAAACTTCCCGTCACTTAACGTAGGATCTGGCGTTGCGAAAGCATGGTACCCTGGTTGCGCCGTTCCATCCACGATCACGTGCTCTTGGGGTGAAAGACCCTTTACGTTCATTACGCTGCCATTCTGATCCAAGACCTGATTATGAACCGTGTAAAACTGCCCGCCAGATCCCGTAGCGCAGCCCCCATCAGTAGGGTCCGCTCCGGTGGGCCCGAAATAAGTCGGCACTTGCACCGTCGCCGTCGCACTTGCGAAAAAAGTCTGGGGGCGGCAGCAGCAGTTGTTCACCGAAGATAATCTGCTACTGGCACGTACGGTTGTCGTGCCTGCCCCGACGAAAGACATATTCCCACTGTAGTCGATGGTGCCGACTGCGGTATCGCTGCTCGACCAATCGCTGGCGGCTACGTCACCGTACAACCCACTGCAAGCGTCTATCGCCGCCGCATAAAATAGGTAGCTGCCTCCAACCGTGCCGTTCGCTGGATCATCCAGGATGTCAAAGGCATCATAACCCGGACCGGTTTGCATGCAGCACTCCGCGCACCCGTAAGTTGCATGCCCGAAAGTCTTGTCGGTAATCGTCTTGCCTTCGTACAAATAGCCTGCGCCCTTCGCGTCCAAGTCCTTGATTTCGTACGAGCCTTCGATGACACCCGGCGGAATCACCCGTCCGTTCTTGTCGGCGATCTGGTGGCGAATCAGATCTCCCAAATTCACCCAGGTCTGCTCTCCCGGGAAGCAATAGCTTTTCTGGCATCTCATAGACCCCGGTGTCGCCATAAAACAGAGAGATCGCTACCCGAGCGTCTTTTTGACCGCCATTGCCGGTGGTGATGAGCGTGTCATGTGTTGGGTCAACGTGCCACATGCCAGCTTTCCACATATAGCTAATACTGGACGAGAATGGCGACTGCAATCCATAACGCTTGCTCTCGTCGTAGCTGGCGGCGACGGCAATTAAATCACCGAGCCGTCCGGAGTAGGTGATTTCAACATTTGCCCAATTGGCATTTGGCGGAACGCTTTGGAGTGCAGTGAGATCCACCACTCGGGTCTCCTCGGCGGCTACCTTACCAAGGTCGAGGGGAGCTTTCCCGGCCGCAGCCGTACTCTTCCAGCTTACCAGCATTGTTGGACTGATCGGCGCGTCGGTGACATTTCGCACGAAGATTGTAGGATGAAGCATGGTTCCCTGCGGGTAACCCAGCATGGGATCAGGCGTTGCCAGTCAGGGGCGCGCGAATCGTGATTGTATCCACCTCATCGGCCAAGTCCCGTTCGAAAACCTTCATGAGTGCGGAAAAATTTGCCGTTTCGTCAAACAGTACTTCCGCCACAAATACCGAGCCGGCGCCAGACTCAAAATCCAGCTTTATTCCGCCCTCAGTTGAGGTGAAACCTGCGTGATGCACAGTGTCACGGATACTGATCCGCTGCGTCCGGTGGGGTGCGACTGTCAGGTCAGTGCTGTACTGTGCCTTGTTACCGGTGAAGGTCTGGCGTGCCCGTACGGGCTTGGAATCAAAGTTACTGATTACCAGAAAACCGTCGGAAGTAGGCTGTGGAAGCCACCAGATGGTTTCGCGGCTGCCAGATGAGAAATTCTGGAACACGGGGAATGCGTCGAAATGAAACGTGATCGCGTGACCCAACCGCTGGATCATGACTGCGGCGTATACATTGTACGGGCTCGCCGAGGTGAATCTGAGGACAAGAGAACCGTAGGAACCTGCGCGGCCGCTCAGAGAACTTGCTGCCGCATGCAGATCAACGTGGCGGGCCCTATCCGAGCCGAGCTTAACTGGCGGAAGCGAAAATTCGCTGCCATCGGATTGTACGCAGAACTGGCGTGACATCGAGGTCGCCGCTGGGCGAGATTGTTCCGCAGCTCCAGGTGCGTGGCCCAGCCGGGTTCAAGCGTCCAGAAGGGTACAACGAGTTCTTGCGGTTTTGCGGGCCTCGGGGGCGGAGCGGGAGATTTCTTCGGCGGCGCGGCAGGCTTGGCAGGCGAAACTTGTGCCGTAGCTGGCTGAAAAATCGCCAGCAGGAGAGTGATTGACACCAGTGCGCGGAAGCACCTAGAGAACGGCGAAGGCATACGGGCCTCCTTGTACCGCTTGCGGCAATTTCACACAGGCCACATCTCACCCCACGTGAGTGTCGGTGCCGCAAATATAGGAGCGAGCGCAACTGCGTCACAACAAATTTGTGATTCTGTTCTGTTTCTGGAACATTCACCTGGCGGTGAGGGCGAGGTTCAATCGCATCGTGCTGAATCCACTTGGAAGATGAGTTGCGCAGGCGTGTGTAACGAAGTCGGTGCAAAGCAGGGCGATGCAGCGGATTGCGTTCCGATTTCGGATCAAGCGTGATGGACGCTGGACTAGTTTCCGGGGAGCGGCTCGGGCGAAATCACCGCTGCCGCTTCATGTAGAGCGCTGCCAGCGGCGGCAGGGTGAGCGCGATGGAGCAGGACTGGTTGTGCCATGGGATCGCATCGGACTGGCAGCCGCCGCCGTTGCCCATCCCCGAGCCGCCGTACATCGCGCCATCGCTGTTCAGCAGCTCGCGCCAGTACCCGGCCTGCGACACACCCACACGATATTTCTCCCGCGGCACCGGCGTGAAATTGAGCGCCACCACGATGGTGTCGTTCGGATCTTCGCTCTTGCGCAGGAAGGTGAGCACGCTGTTGTCACCATCATTGGCGTCAATCCACTCGAAACCGCGCGGATCGATATCGAGCAGGTGCAGCGCCGGCTCGTCGCGCATGGTGCGGTTTAAGTCTTCGACCCACTTCAAAACGCCGGCATGATCGGGATACTGGAGCACGTCCCATTCCAGGCCGGTGTCGTGGTTCCACTCCGGCCACTGGCCTAACTCCCCGCCCATGAACAGCAGCTTCTTGCCGCTTTGCGCCCACATGTAGCCGAACAGCAGCCGCAGGTTGGCGTATTTCTGCCACAGGTCGCCCGGCATCTTGCCCAGCAGCGATCCCTTGCCGTGCACCACCTCGTCGTGCGAGAGCGGCAGCACGAAATTTTCCGTGAAGGCGTACAGGCCGCGGAAGGTGAGCACGTTGTGGTGGTATTTGCGGTGCACCGATTCCTTGGACATGTAGACCAGCGTGTCGTGCATCCATCCCATGTCCCATTTGAGGCCGAAGCCGAGCCCCCCGAGATAGGTGGGTTTCGACACCATCGGCCACGCCGTGGACTCCTCCGCGATGGTCTGCACCGACGGGAAGTTCTGGTACACGTCATGATTCATGCGCTGCAGAAAGGTGATGGCGTCCAGGTTCTCGCGTCCGCCGTAGCGGTTCGGAATCCACTCGCCTTCCTGGCGCGAGTAATCCAGGTACAGCATGGAGGCGACGGCGTCCACCCGCAGCCCGTCCGCGTGGTAGCGGTCGAGCCAGAAAATGGCGCTGGAGAGCAGGAAACTGCGCACCTCGGTGCGCCCGTAATTGAAGATGTAACTCTTCCAGTCGGGATGAAAACCGAGCCGCATGTCGGCGTGCTCGTACAAGTGCGTGCCGTCGAAATAAGCCAGCCCGTGTTCGTCCGACGGAAAATGCGACGGCACCCAGTCGAGAATCACCCCGATGCCGTTCTGGTGAAGGTGGTCCACCAGGAACATGAAATCCTGTGGCGTGCCGTAGCGGCTGGTGGGCGCGAAGAACCCGGTGATCTGGTAGCCCCAAGACCCATGGAAGGGATGCTCCATGATCGGCATGAACTGCACGTGGGTGAAGCCGGCGCGCTTCACGTAGTCGGCCAGTTTGAGAGCAAGCTCGCGGTAGCTTAGCGGACGATTGTTCTCTTCCGCCACCCGCATCCAGGAGCCGATGTGCACTTCGTAAACGGACATCGGCGCCTGCAGCGAGTTGCGCGCGTGGCGGATCTGCATCCAATGCTGGTCGCCCCACTGGTAATCGAGGTCGCGCACGATGGAGGCGGTCCGCGGCGGCACCTCGGCGAAAAACGCGAAGGGGTCGGCCTTGTCCACGTGGTACCCGTGATAGCGCGAGGCGATGTAGTACTTGTAGTGAGTGCCGTCGGTGAGGCCCGGAACGAAGCCCTCCCAAATGCCGGACTCGCCGCGAGCCCGCAGGCGGTGGGTGTGCTTGTTCCAGCCGTTGAACTCGCCCAAGACGTTGACCTCTTCCGCGTCCGGCGCCCACACGGCAAAGCACACCCCTGGCTTCCCCTTCCATTCCGCCACGTGCGCGCCCATCTTTTCGTAGAGGCGGTTGTGCGCTCCTTCATTGAAGAGGTGGAGGTCGTAATCGCTCAGGAGAGAGAAGTCGTAGGTCACGGCCGAGATTGGAAGTTCCGTGTCAGGGGAGCGCATCAGCCCTCGATGTTACAGGTCCCGCCCCAATTGAATCCCAACGATCAGTTCCCGGTTGCTAATTGTAAACGCCGGGAACCCGCGGTTGATCGTACTCCGACGCGATAAGAATACAGCATGGAAAGAAGGGATGGAACGCGTTCGCCCTGGAACGCTCCGAATATAAGGTTGCAGGCACGGGCTGGCGGCTGCGAATCGGAATTTGCCGGAACCGTTCCCTACTGGCTGCCGCCCTTGGTCAGCCACGTCCAGACCGGCACGCCTTGCTTATCGCGCAGAACAATCTTGTTGTTGCCAAACTCGATCTCCCGCGCCAGGATGACATCTTTTTCGTCCACCTTCACCTTGGACCCGGTGATCGTCAACTGGTCGCCTTTCTTGAACGCGACCTCGAATTCCTTCAGAAAGCTGTTGGGGCAAAGCCGCACTTCGAGGATCTCCGCGCCCGACTTCACCATCAGGTAAATGCCGATCTGCCCCTTGGGATTCGGCACTTCCTTGATCTCCTCCACCGTCCCCTTGACGGTGACCTCTTTGGCCACCTCGTACTTCGGGCCTTCCGTGGCGGCCTTCTGCGCCATGACCAGTGGCGCCAGAAGGAACATGGCAGCCAAGCAAACCAGTGCCACCGGCTTTGGAGCCAGCATGACTTGCTCCTTCCCGCGGCCAATCCAGCAGCCGCCCTTGCTTCGGAGCTATCCATTCCAAGGCTACCCCTGTCGCTCCGCCCGCGCTGTGAGTTGCGTCACACCCTGTAGCCCGTCGGTTACGCACCAAGGCTTGCTGCCCGCCGCTGGCCCGGTTACAGTTAGCCACACATTCCATGCTCTCGCTGGAGAAGACTCCACGATTTCTGACGCGGCTGGGTGCGCCGGTCGACCGCGACGAACAAAACCGCATCGAGCGCGTGCTCGCCTCCGCGCGGGTCTTTCTTGCCTGTTCCGGTCTGCTGGCGATTTATCTGGATCCGACGGAACCCACCCGCTACGCCAGTTTTGCCTACGCCCTATTGATCGGCTACGTGGGCTACAGTTTCGTGGTGTGGGCGGCGTTGAAGCGTTCCGAAGCCGTCGCACCGGCTTCTCCCTGGATTCACGTGATCGACCTTCTCTTCCCAGCCGTGTTCACGCTGTTCACCGAGGGTCCCAACAGCGCGTTCTTTCTTTTTTTCGTTTTCGTTCTGACGGCCGCCGCTTTCCGCTGGGGCTTTGTCGAGACCTTCGCGACGGCGCTTGCCATCGTCGCCCTCATGACCATTGAGGCGGTGCTGCTGAGTTTCGGCCATCACCTGGGGACCTGGCTGGAAGGCGACTACGATGTGAATCGATTCGTCATCCGGTCCACGTACTTGATTTTGCTCGGCCTCCTGCTGGGCTATCTGGCCGAACAAGAGAAGCAGTTGCGCGCCGAGGACGTCTTCGCCGGACGCGTGATCCGCAAGGCGAGGGTGGATGTCGGCTTGCGCGGCAGCATGCAGGCCGTTCTGGGCGAATCCATGCGCCTGTATCTCGCGCCTCGTGCCCTGGCGATGATCCGGCAGACGGGTACGGGACGCGTTTTCCTGTGGGAGTCGCACGCGCTGCCCGATGGCGGCAACAGCGTTGCCGGCTCGGAGGTCGGCCCCGAGGATCGGCGGCAGTATCTCGTTTCCATACCGGCGCAAAGTTCCTATTCGCAACGGCGCGGCGCCGGCTGGAGGACATGGACCATTAATGCCGACGGCAAGCGCGCCCGTACCGACCCGGCCTGGTCGCCCGCGGTTTGTCCACAACTGGGAGACGCCGCCTCCGTTCTTTCCGTCGGGTTACACATCGGCCAGGAATGGAACGGCTGGTTGCTGCTCTTCGGCGCCCGCATGGGCGACAAGCTGCAGGAACTTCGCTTCGCGCAGAAGCTGTTTCGCCAGGTCGGGCCGGCGATTTACAACGTCTACCTGCTGCGCCGCTTACGTTCACGCGCCGGCGCGGTGGAACGTGCGCGCGTTGCCCGCGAACTGCACGACGGCGCCATCCAGGCGCTGATCGCCGTGGAAATGGAAGTCGACGTCCTGCGCCGCGAGGCCGCGCGAACCGAGAACCTCACCACAATCTCTTCCCGGCTGGAGCGGATCCAGGAGATGCTGCGGGAACAGGTGTTCGATCTGCGCACGCTGATGCAGCAGATGCGCCCCGTGGAATTCAATCCCACGCAACTGCTCGACCACTTGGCCGACATCGTCGAGCGTTTCCGCCACGACACCGGCATCACCGCGGAGTTTGTTTCCGTCCTGGACGACGTTGACCTGTCGCCGCGCGTCTGCCGCGAACTGGTCCGCATCACCCAGGAAGCGCTGGCCAACGTGCGCAAGCACAGCGGCGCCCAGCGTGTGCTCGTCCGCTTCGGCGTCCGCCAGGGCCGATGGACCCTGGAGGTGGAGGACGATGGGCGCGGTTTCGAGTTCCACGGCAAGAAATCCCTGGCCGAATTGGACGCCTCCCGAAAAGGACCGGCGGTCATCAAGGAGCGCGTCCGTATCCTCGGTGGCGATTTGGAGATAGAATCGCTCCCCGGACAGGGTACCCGGCTCGAGGTCACGTTCCCGCAAAAGGCACAAGCCACCTATGTCTAGCGCTCCCATCCGCATTCTGATTGCCGACGACCATGGAATTTTCCGTGACGGCCTGCGCCGCCTGCTGGAAGCCGAACCCAATCTGTGCGTCGTCGGCGAGGCTGCCGACGGCGCCGAAGCCGTCGCCCTGGTGGCACAACTCCGGCCCGACATCCTGCTGCTCGACCTCGCCATGCCGCGCGTACCCGGCATGGAAGCCTTGCGCGAACTGGCCGCCGGCCAGTACCCGGTGCGCACCATCCTGCTCGCCGCCTCGGCGGAGCGGCCGCAAATCCTGGAGGCGCTGCAGCTCGGCGCACGCGGCGTCGTGCTCAAGGAATCGGCCACCCAGGTGTTGCTCAAGAGCATCGCCGCCGTCATGGCCGGGAGCTACTGGGTCGGCCGCGAGAGCGTGCCCGACCTCAAGGAACTGGTCCTGGACAACGCCGCCCCGGAACAGCCCGGCCGGCGCTACGGCCTCACCCGCCGCGAGATGCAGATGGTGGCTGCCATCGTCGAAGGCTCCAGCAACCGCGAGATCGCCCAGAAATTCAACGTGCGCGAGGACACCGTCAAGCACCACCTCACCAGCATCTTCAGCAAGCTCGAGGTCTCCACCCGCCTGGAGCTGGCGCTGTTTGCCATCGAGCACCGGCTGGTCAGCAAAGGCGGGGCCTGAGCTCTGGTTACACCCGGATGTGATTCACGTCACGGGGCCATAGGTCAAAATGGCCATTCGTCACAGGTTCTCGTGTCTTAGGTCACAGCCGGGCCGTGCAAGGCGCGCGACAATCGCCCCAGGTGAGGAGGTGCCGCATGGCCGATGAGCGCGATGTCCTTGAAGTCCTGAAATTCGAACTTAACTTCCTGGAGCAGGGCGGCTACGGCCGGTCCGTGCACACCCCCCAGACGCCCACCCGTATCTTCCAGGATTCCATCAGTTGCCTCAACTTCGGGGAGCCCCAGCGGCCCCATCCCTGCTCCGAATGCATGCTCATCGATTTCGTTCCGGAATCACGCCGGAATGAAGACGTTCCCTGCCACCACATTCCTCTTTCTCCCGCGGGAGAAACCATTGCCACCCTGGAAGCGCGCAAGAATCAGCAGCAATTGGAAGAGGCGATGATCGCCTGGCTGCGCGCCGTCATCGCGCGCATCGAAAAGGAACGGCAGGCGCGCAGCGCTTAATCCGTGCCGCGCCAGTTTCCATTTTGGGAACTTTCCCGATTTCCACGCTCCCCCCGCCGCAGGTGCGTTATAGACTTACCCTTCTTCTTCATCTCCCGGGAGCATGCTCATGAAACGCGAATTCACTTCGCTGTCTCCGCAAGAGGCCCTGCACGTCGCCATCTTCATTGAAGAGAGAAACGCCGAACTCTATCGGCAGTTCGCCGAGCTGTTCGCCGAATTCAAGGATCCCGATTCGCTGGAGATCGCGCAGGTTTTCTGGGACATGTCCAACGAGGAGCGCGGTCACGGCACCATGCTGCAGGAGCGCTATTTCGACCGCTACGGAACCCAGGCTTGTGTGGTGACCGAGGAAGACATCTGCGAGATGTTGGAAGTGCCGAAACTGGAGAGCGGCGAACTGTTCACCGTCGGCCGCGGCCACGCCAGCGTCGCGCCCAGCAAGGCCGCGCTACAGGTCGCGCTCGAGGCCGAGGAGACCGCGATGCGTTACTACGCGCAACTGGTCGAAAGAACCCCCGACCGCAATCTCCGCTCCATGTATGCCGAACTGGCGAACTTCGAGGCCGACCACACCGAATTTCTGCGCCGCAGGCTCAACGAAGTCAAGCGCGCCATCACCGGCGGGGACGTGGTGTAGTTGTTCCTGAAGCCTGCAGCCTGATGCCAGCAGCCTAATCGGCATTTCAGTTGTGCTCCGGCTGGGGTTCGATAATTTCGGGTGTTACCGCTGCGTTCGTCGTATTTGGCCATACATACGCGGTATTTTTCGCGGTTGAGTAGTTGGCATCGAGCTGAGGTTGCAGCAGGCAAATGGCAGCGATTCGGCGCGCCATGTCGCGGACGTAGTGAGCCTCCTCGGGCGTAATTGGGCGGCCCAGCAGCTTGACATCACGGTAGCTCAACCACTTTTTGATTACCTGATAGCCTCCGATCGTGTAGTCCCACACGTTGTTAGGGATGTTCTTCCAATAAACGACATCGTTGAGGTACACATCGCAGGTCTTGTCACCCACTGCCGCCAGCGCCTGCTCAAGCGTAAGGCCGAGGGCCGCAGCTCCCTCGTTGATGGCGTCCCGCTCTTTTTTGCTGTAATCACGCTCGACGAGTTTGCCTTTTCCGGGCATCGTCACCGCGTCCTTGCCTGCATGTCCCCATCCCACGTCGATCTTGAGATCCTCAGCGGTGTCCAGCGGCTTGCCGTTAGCTATGCTGACATTACCCATGACTTTCAGTTCCGGGCGGAGGACGCTTGAGGTTATCCCTATCAAACCAGCGTCTCTGCTCAGCAAGGCTGCAATCGTTGATCCTAGTTCCGCTGATTTCAATAGCTCGACTTTCGAACTGGGCAGTGGAATGCGCGGCCAGTCGCGCCGGACGGCATCTGCATTTTCGCGCAAGTATAAGGGCGAGTATCCGATTGCCAGGACGTGCATCCAAACTGAAGCCGCAGTTGTTTGATCCACCGGCCAGAGCCCTATAGCATTCAGATACTCGTGAACCCCCACCGACAGATTCGCCTCGGTGTGTGCCTCCGGAACATCAGCACGGGCCGGGATAGTCGCCTGTTTTGCATTCTGCAGCGGACCAGTATCGACTTGCAACGGGAAGGCAACTGCATGGCCGCGCAGACAATCCCGAGCTATCAGAGAGTCGACTATGAAAAATGGCACACCCTCGGGCTTGGCCACCCCTGCTGCACGTGTGATCAAGAACGTATTTCTCGCACGCACTTGCCGCCCAAGTTCCGGTCGAGAACGCTTCCATACGTTGGGAGTCGTTGTGTAGTAGCACCAGCGAGTATCGAGCGGCCTGAACACATAGGGAACAACGTTTGCTTTATCAAAGGATTCGCGCTTCTGAGCTGCTGCTCTCGTCTTCGCTGGGTTAAACCCGGCGCTCTTTCTGCTGAGGCCGCCTCCGACCTTTGCAAATTCATCCCACTCTACATCCGGATCCAGGTACGCCTCCAGTCGGGTTTCTAAAGCGGATTTCCCAATTTCGATTAGGGCATTTGCCCGATCCTCATCCAAGCCCTGCAGTAGTGGCGTAGAACTCAAGTCCGGTACAGTTGGCCATTTCAAATACGCTGCCTGAACAACACCGGGGTGAAATGAGAAGAAGTTCGCGTGAGTAGGTTGCGGCTGCACGTACTCAGATCCAAAAGGTGAATCGTCAAGGCTCTTCAGCAGATTGAATCTCTTCTTGGTGCCCCAGAAGCCACGGAAATACACCTTTGCGCCAAATTGGTGCGGACTCTTCCTGACCAGCAGAGCGATGGCGGTTCCAACGCGAATCCCCGCCTTGTTGACGTCGGTAGAAAAGACGCTTGGGTCAGGCTGTCCTTCTGGAGTTAATTTGCCCGTTTCTCGGCTGTCGCCGTTCATACAGTCGATCCAGATTTTGTCGAACTCGGTAAGAAAGCGATTCCGCATCACTACAAAGGAAACGCCTCTGAGATACGAAAAACTAGAGATGTAGCAAACGATACCTCTACCAGGATTCTTCTCGGCAATTCGGCGTTCGGCCAGACGAAAAAAACGGACGTATAGGTCGTCGAGATTGAACTTCTTAATCCCCCAGACGGAGATGAGGCCTTCCTTATACGGTTCGACCAGACCCTCCTCTTCCGCTGGGCTGACCCCTGCAAATGCGTTATAGGGGGGGTTCCCGATGACCACTAGAATCGGTTCCTCGCGTTTTACCCTTTCGGCCGCATCTCGTTCGGCTTCCATTTCGGGGAAAATCAGATGTTGCTTTGGCCCTTTCGGTGGTTCCCAGCCAGTCAGCGAATTGGTGAGAAACACGCCGACTCTCTCGGTTCCATCCTCTGCTAGCGGTGCCCCCACGTTTTGTAGCAAGACTCCGAGTTGTAGATGAGAAATAACAAACGGGGCCGGCAGGATCTCGAAGCCAAAAACTCGTTCCATTGCTGCGCGCTTGACCTCGTGCGCCGCCAAGGCGTCATCCCCTTTGTTTTTCAGGGTTGACGTGATCGTGTTTAACACCTCAACGAGATACGCACCCGTGCCGCAGCCAGGGTCGAGCACATATACATTCTTATCGGCTAAGCCATCTTCCAAACCCAACTCTTCGCGCAGCGCCATGTCTGCCCGTGCAACCATGTACTTCACCACTTCCAACGGCGTGTACCACACCCCTAGGTCTTTCCGCAGTTCTGGGTCGAATGCGTCCAAGAATGGCTCGTAGAAGTACTGGACGGCTTGCTGCTCCTGAAATTGCGTAAAAAATGCGCCTCGGTCCACGCGGTTGAGCACGGCGGCGGTCCAGTCCAGCACCTCGACCAATCCGAGAGGTCCAAGCTGGCCCGGCGTCGCCACTTGCACGAATAGTGCGCGGATCATTGGCACACGCAGCTTCCACTGTGCCAGTTTCCAGTCGAACTTCGCTTTACTGATTGGAGGATTTTCCTTGCTCCACAGCACCCAGGCGGAAAAGACGCCGTAGAAGAGGGTCTGCACTAGGCTGGAGCGAAAGAAGTGCTCCCCCTTTTCACCTTCAAACTTCAGGCCCAGCGCCTGCTCTAGCGCTGCGCGTACAGTGGCCAGTGCTGGGAGTTCTGCCTTGGCCTCGACGCGGAACTTTGCCTCGCGAGCATAGTAGGCAAGTACCCAGGCTACATCCTTTGGCGCAGCCAATATGGCCGGGGAAAGCAAGGCCAGCTTCAAGAAGTCGAGGAAGCGGTCGCCTTGCTCTTGTGCCGTCTTGCGAGGATGGGCAGCGAGCTTCCAGAATGACTTTTCGTCGGCCGCCAAGCGGCAAGAAGCGAGTTTTAGCGGTTTGCCTTCGCTGTCACGACCCACAAGAACGAAGTCGCGATAATTGGTTACCAGAACTTGGCCGTATTCCTTCCAATATTTTGTTACTTGCTCGCTATCAGCAGTGACCCACGCGTCGCCCTTCGTGGGTTTGATCTCAATCGCACCACGCGCGGGCTTTTGTCCTGGGAGCGGCTCTTCATCCGTCAACTTCTGGAACTGGTCCGGCGTATACAGGCCGCCATCCGGATTACCTGCACCACGATTCGCGAGTTGCAGGATGCAGCGCACCTTGGGCTTGAGGTTGTTTCCCACCTCATTGAGCAGTGCGTGTAATGCGGGGTAGTACGATGTTTCTTTTGTTCCCGCAGCGGAAGCCCGGATTTCGGCCAGAGACGTTAAGTAGGTTTCCAGAGGATGCACGTGTGCTATTTAGACAAGAGGACCGGAAAGAACGCAAGGACATTCTGACCTGAGACGGCGGGTGGCTCACCCTTTCGCGCGGCGTAAGGTGCAAGTTTTACAAGCTGGGTAGAGCTGTCTGTCGATCAGCAGCAAAGGCATCCTGAGCGCGCGCCGCGAAAAGTGCGCGGCGCGCACTCAGGATCGATCCGCCTATTCTCTTCGCAGCGTGGTCACGCGGCGACCGCGCCCGCCGTCCGTTGCACTTCGCGCAGCTTTCCCGTCTTCACATCGTAGACGAACCCGCGCACCGGAATCTGCTGGGGAATCCACGGATGCGACCGCACCCGCTCAATCTGCCGGCGCACGTTGTCCTCCAAGTCAGAGAAGGCGTGGAAGTGCACCGGCGCGTCCACCGCCGTGCCCGTTTCGTTCTCCAGGCGCCGGCGCAGCTCCTCGTCGTGAAATGTGAGCATCCCGCAATCGGTGTGGTTGATGATCAGGAACTCCTGGGTTCCGAGCAGGTGATGGGAAATGATCAGCGACCGCAACGCATCCTCGGTGACGATCCCGCCGGCGTTGCGAATGATGTGCGCGTCGCCGGTGTTCAGGCCCAACACCTGTTCCACCGTGAGGCGGGCATCCATGCACGCCACGACCGCCACTTTTCTTGCCGGCGGCATCGGCAGGTCGCCGAGATTGAATGCCTGTGCGTATCGCTGGTTGGCTTGCAGCAGCTCGTCTGTCGTGCTCATGTGTTTCTCCTTTCGCACAAAAAGAAAATGCCGCTCGCGGCGAGCGGCTGGGAGGCTGGTACTCAAATTCAGATCAGGAAACGCGCCCATGCCCCTTGCCGCTGTGGCCGCAACAACAGCCGCGACTACAACAGCAAAGCGCCGGCGCGATCATGGAGACAGGGACGAACATCGGTGTCGAGTGCATCAGATGATCGGACCCGCGGTTCGGTTACAAAACACTTGGGCTTACCGGAAAGCGGCCACTCGGCATGGATGAGTTGAATTATGCACGGCGCTCCGCAGGCGTCTGTGACAAATCCGACACCAGCAGCCAGCGAGTAATTCGACTTTCCTGAAGCCTGAAGCCTGGAGCCTGAGGCCTGCGTTTCAATCTTTCTTGTGCGGCGGCATGATCGCCTCCGCCGGAAACGACTTGAACACCACTTCGCGCTGTTGCGCCGAGGTCTTGTGGTCCTTGTCCTCGGTGATTTGCGTCAGCGTGCCTTTGATAACGTGGTAAGCCTCCGCGCCCGGCGTCTTCCCTTCTCCGCGGTCCACGGTTCCCTTGAACTCGAATGCCACGCCGTGCACCGAGCGCGTGGTGAACGCGAGTTTGTTTCCCTGCATCGAGCCCTTGGTGAACATGTGGTCCAGGAAGGCGCCGCGGTCGCTGTCGCGCTCGCCGTAGCGGGAGATGAATCCGGTGACGCGTCCGTCCGGCTCCACGTCCACTTCCACGAACTCGCCTTCTCGCAGGAACGTGTACATGCCGGAAACATCGTCCGGTTTTGGCGCGGGGGCCACAGATTGCGCCGCGGTGGCGCGTTCGGGGGTGCTCTTGGGCGCATTCGCCTGCGTCCACGCGGCCACGCTCGCCAGCATCACAAACACAGTACCGAGTACCGTGTACCAAGTACCGAGTCGGAAAATCTGGTTGAAACGATTTCGTGCGGAGCGACGCATATCACGAGCACTTGCTCGGTACTCGGTAGCAGGTACTGGGTACTTTGCGGAGGGATGAATGAATGTGTGCATAACAGGAATCCTGAGCTGCTGCTGTGATTAAACCACAAGCCGAGGCGCGCTTGGCGGCGAGTTTGCGCGGCATTTGCTGCGTTATAATTCTGGAAGACTTTGTCTTGAGGCTGGATGCAGCAAATTCCCGGTCACGAAGCACCTGAATCTTCCAAGCCGAGCCTGCGGCCGCCAACTCTGCTGGTCGAATGGCCGGCAGGACATCGGGTGTTCCTGGAAAATCTGCGCGACCTCGTGCTGTTTCGCGGGTCGCCGAAGCCGCGCGGCACGGTTGCCGAGTTCTGGCCTGACGTGTTTGTGCATCGTCCGGTGGCGTGGCGCAGCATGGCCTCGTCCGCGCTGTATCACCTGTTCGGCATCGTCGTGATTTACGGGATGTCGGTGACCTGGGCGCAGCGCGCGCCGCTGCCAACCCGCAGCCCGTTCGACAACAGCAAGATCACCTATTACGCCGTCTCCGAATACCTGCCGGAAATTGACACTGGCAGCGTTGCCGCGCCCGCGGTCAAGCCGCGCAAAGGCGAACCGAAGTACGCCAAGCAGAGGATCATCTCGCTTCCGCCAGCGCCCGACAATTTCCGCCAGACGATCGTAACGCCAAGCCATATCAAGCTGCCCAACGACGTGCCGCTGCCGAACCTGGTCGCCTGGACGCCAATTCCCTCGGCTGTCCCGGAAGCCGCGCTGACGCAAACGCCATCGCAACTGAAGCTGCCGGCGATGACGCCGGACGTGATTGCGCCTCCGCCGGCAATCGAGTCGGCGAAGTCGAGGAACCGCCTGCTGAATATTCCCGAACCAGCGGTGATTGAGCCGCCAGTTTCCAGCAGCGCGGCAGCGCGTCCGCTGGGCGCGATGAACGTGGCGCGACTGGATCCGACGGTTGCCGCGCCCGCTCTTCCAGTCGCGCCACAACGCGCCGTGATGGCGAATCCGGCGAGTAGCGCGAACGGCGGTCAGAACGCAGCCGTGCAACCTCCGCCCAATGTAGCGGGAATCGGCAACGGCCAGCGCGCGGTCGGGCAATTGATCGCGCTCGGCCTCGACCCCGCGGCGGTGAACGGTCCGATCAATGTGCCCAACGGCAGCCGACAAGGACAATTCGCGGCCACGCCGGAAGGAAATGCCAACGCGCCGGGAACGCCTGAGATCAAGGGAGGAGGCACGAACGGCGGCGGAAACGGACACGGCACGAATGGCGGAGGCGGCAGCGGAACAGCAGTGGGTCCTCCAGGAATTTCGGTTGGACCAGGTCCGTCGAAGCCGACATCGGGCGTGGTGGCGCAAGGCGATCCGTTGGCTGCGCTCATGTCGAACCCGAACACACCGAAGCAGCCGACGACGGTGGCAAGGCTGGAGCGTCCGCGAATGGCGGACATTGGGCGCGCGGAGCGGATGTCGCCGGCGACGCCGAACGCGCCATCCAAGATTGAAGAGAAGGTATTTGGCGTCAAGCGCTATTACTCGATGACGCTGAACATGCCGAACCTGGCGAGCGCGGGCGGAAGCTGGATCATGCGCTTCGCCGAACTGAACGAGACGACAGTGAAGGGCGAAGTGACCGCGCCGCAAGCGATGGTCAAAGTTGATCCTGCGTATCCTCCGGAGCTGATGCGCGACCGCGTGGAAGGAACGGTGATGCTGTACGCGGTCATCCGCAAAGACGGAACCGTGGGTGAAGTGAAAGTGCTGCGCGGAGTGGAAGACAAATTGGATGAAAGTGCGCGCGTGGCGCTCGCGAAGTGGAAGTTTCATCCGGGAACGAAGAATGGCTCTGCGGTTGACCTGGAAACCGTGGTGCAGATTCCGTTTGTCGTGAGGAAAATGCAGTTCTGAAAGTTGGCTGAATCTCAGCTTGAGAGATTAGTAACCATCTGGTTAACTCTAGATACCCCCCTCCCCCTCCTCTTCTAATCGAACCAGCAACTTACGTGCAGGTAACCTGGAGAAAACCTCAGGTTACCTGGGCGGGCCGGACTGTGGGGGTTGGACTCTTGCGGAGGGCGGAAAATGTGTTTCTGCGCGGGTGTTGTGCCGGCGTCTGGGGTTATGGCTCTCTCGCTGCGCTCGGGATTTCGGCAGCGGGCTCCCGCTGCGCTCACGCCCGCAAAACGGCTCAGCTTCGACTGCGCTCAGGGCAGGCTCCACCGGGAGACACAAGGATGGGGCACCCAGAATCGGGTCAGATCGAGAACTGAAAGGGTGCGCCACCCGCCAGGAGTGGTATTGTGTCCTTCCGTTTGACCGTGACGGCGGAAGATGCGCAGGTGGAGAAACTTCTAGTAGATATTCTCTCTCGGTTTCGCCAAAGTTAAGGAGTTCGCAAGCTAACTAGCCGACGCCCAAATGATCAGACGGTGAGAGGCACGCCATGGACTCCAGTTCCCTACCATCGAGCCAAACGGAACAGCCCTCCTTGGCCATGCCGGCGCGGATGCTGGTGGATCGCATGCCCGCCTGGTGCCTGGCCCTGCTGTTCGGCGGCATTGTTCTGTTCACCGCCACGGGACTGGACTTCCTCCTGGAAAAACGCTCGCGGTCGTTCTTGGGCAACATCGACGCCTCGGCGGTGGTGGCCGCGGTGGTCGCTGCCCTGCTCTTCTATCGCATGTTGTGGCAAGAACGGGAACGGCGCAAGGGCATTCGCCGCCGCCTCGAGACCATCAGCGATCTGAACCACCATATCCGCAACGCGGTTCACACGATTGCGCTCACCTCCTACATCCCAAAGAACGAAGAGACGGTGAAGGCCATCGACGACTCACTGCACCGGGTTGACTGGGCCCTGCGGGAGATTCTGCCTAAGCTTTAGGCATTCGGCGGCAGAGGAACGCAGACGAAATCTGTTCTGACCTGGATGTATCAGGTTATAGAAGTCGCACACGAAGCGAAAAAGTATTAATACATTGTCCCCGAATCCGCATCAGAAAGAATGAAAAGTATATGGAAACGCGAATTCTCGTCGTGGATGATGAAGAAGCCGTTGCCTCCATGATGAAGATCGTGCTCGAGAACGATGGGTACACCGTCGTCACCGCGGCTTCCGCTGCCGAGGCGGTAGGTCTGCTCTCCACCGATTCCTTCCAGGCGGTCATCACCGACATGAAAATGGAGAGCGACACCGCCGGCTACGACGTGGTGCGCGCCGCTCGCGCCCTGCCCAATCCACCGGTGACCTTGATCCTTACTGGCTACCCGCTCCTGGCGCAGGATTGGCGGGCCGCCGGCGCTGCCGCCGTCGCTTCCAAGCCCAGCAGCATGGCGCAGTTGCTCGAGACCGTTGCCGAGCTCCTTGGCAAACGGCGCCAGCGCGCCACTCGCCTCGCTTAGTTTTCCTCGGCGGGTGGGCCGGACTGTGGGGGTGGGCTCTTGCGGAGGGCGGAAAATGGGTTTGTGCGCGGGTGTTGTGCGGCGTTTGTGGTTCCCACATTCGGGTAGGATCGAGAGCTGAAAGGGCGCGGCACCCGCCCGTTTGGTCGCCATTGATTCTCAGTTATGCTTTGCTGCCAGGTGTTTCTGGCATTTTGACCTTCAACATGAGATCGGCAGTTTTCTTTGACTTACGAAACGATTCGTATAGGACACCCGCTACGACGTAGGCGGAGAATAACATCAGTTGCACATTGTTCGTAGCAATGAGCCGTTGCACCTGGAATTCGTAAAGCGGATCGCCGGTTTTCCCGGCAATCAGTTGACGCGCAAGATCGTAATCCATCTTCACCCATTGAAATGCTCCTGCGATGTAGCCGATCGCGAGCGACAGCGCAATTGTCCGCCACACCGTAACCATTTCCTTTATCCGTTCGATCTTGGCGGTCGGACTAATGTCATCGGCCGACAGAAAAGCTGCGCGTTCATCAGAAAACCGAATCCAACAGGATATCAAGCTGACAAGTGCATATAAGCCCATCCAGAATCCGACATTGAGGTGCGGGAATTCCGGTCGGAAATTCCACAGGGCGATTGCAGTGGCGCAAACAATCCCCGATATCGGCACCAAGATGCGCGCCCAGAGAGTTTTCGACTTAAGTCCCCACAATCCAGCGAAAAATACAGGAACAGCCAATAGACAGACCCAATATCCTAGCGGATAGTGTCGCGCACCGTAGATCACGCGGTTTGGCAAACGCGCGTCGACATATGTTGTCAGACCCGCATGGACCAAGAACCCGACCGTGTTGAACATAGCGATCTTCCACCGAAAAAACGCATCGGTCGAATTATGCCGTTCAGCGCTCATTTGTGCGTCTCGAACCGCTGCGTACAGTCATCACCAAGCATTCTTGGTTGCCGACACTGTCTGCACAAGGATCGGGCACCCACTATCGGGGTTAGATCGAGAGCTGAAAGGGTGCGCCACCCGCCGTCAAACTGTTCAAACTCCGAATCTCGTGCCTTCACAGCGGCCACGCTTTCACGGCCAGCTTCGCCAGTCGCTCTTGCCGGTCATCAATTTCGGATATTCCCCACGCTGTAGATTTACTCGTCTCTTTTGTAAGGCGGATTTTGGCGGATTGGAGAACTGGCTTTTTAACGTCCCAACCCTCTGAACCGATGGCTGAATTAGCCGTCGCGTCCAGCAACGCGAGATTGCCAATCCGGTTCGTGTGATCGTCATATTTATCCTCTGGAACATGGGCCCATTTAGCAGTTCTGGCCTCTGGCATGATGTGCTCCAAAGTGACGGTTATATCTTCGTCGGTGGAGTAGTAGATGTCCTTGCTGCCCTTAAGCCGCCTCTCCAAGATCGCCAAGTAGTATCTGGCGAGGGCCGCTTGAGTGACGGACGCCTCTGTAAAATCGAGGAGGAAGCGATCGTCCTTGGGAACAACTCGCATCATTTCGTCCTTCACTTGCGCTGCGGTTGTGTATGTCTTATTGCTCACATTTTGCGCCGCGTTTGCATAAGCCGCTTCCACAGGGCCGCTGCCCTGAATCCCTCCAATGAGCAACCTTACCGACCATATGATCGCCATGTCGAGCAGCTTGGCCATTTCTTTTGGCGTCAGAGTGTCCAGGGCCGTAAGCAGCAGCGGCCGAGTCTGCTTGATGCCAAGCATCTTCAGCGTTGCTACGGCCTTCCGCGCTTGACGGCTATATCTGTTCCAAGTTGAGTGCGTAGGGTTCAGGAGCGCAGCATACTTGACCGCGTTTACCTGCAACTGCGCTGATGTTTCCAGTACATCTGTAGGACTCTTGACTTCATTCTTGATTGCGTCAAACAGTTCTTGGCTACGCACAATGCCATGCCTCGATACCCAGAAATGCCTAACGTAATCCTTGACCTCTGTTCCAGCGACGGTATCCAAGGCGCCGAGCATTTGCGACCAATTGTGTTTAACGGTGTCCAAATTGTCTGCTTCGGCTCTCCCAAACAAATAATTCTTGATGAGGTCGCTGGCCGATAGCTCAAGACCGCGATCATTCATCGTTTCAAATATCAGATATGCTGAGCTTTCATCCGGCACGGTTATCCAAATGACTTTGGCCTTTGTGCGGAGAAACTCAACCCATTCATCTAGTTTGTCCGCCTGATTCGTGCCGGTAAACCCAGCAATGATTGTCTGAATGCGTTTCGCGGCGATCTTGGCGGCTTTGTCAATAAGGCGATGCGAGGGCGCGACTGCTATTCCGGAATCGCGCTTTGATGGTTTAGCTTGCTTTCGCCGCGCATCGCTCTTCGGCAGAAGAACGCGCTTCAGGAAATAATCGCGGTCGCGCTCATTGAGGTATAGATGCGGTTGAGGTAACTTCTTCAAATAATGCTGCGAGAGCACGTAAGTAGATTCGAACAGTCGTGCTCCGTTGGCATCGCCGCTGGTGTCGTGGAAATCCCGGATAGCAGCGAGCAGGATAAGGGTTGTCGCCAACCTCTGCTGCCCGTCAACAACCAGTACTTTCCCATCCGCTCCATGAATGGCAACGATGGTTCCTAGAAAATATTCCGCAGCATGTTTACTGATGGCCAGATTCAGATCGTCGTACAGGGATTCAACGTGTTTGTCTTTCCACGAATAGTCGCGCTGATTCGGGGGAACCCAGATCGTTTCGTCTTTAAGAAGTTGTCCTATACCCTTCGGATGAATGTTGATTTCATCTATGCGGCCAGCCATTTGCAAGCACCTCGTAGCGCCCAAGTGCCGCACGACCAGCAGCGGGCTTCTGGCGCGTAACTAGCGGGGGCTTGGTTCGGCCCACCGACTCGCCTCCCATCCTGCTCCTACCCGAGTGGATGAGTAAAGTCAATTATTCTCACATTCGGTAGGACCGAGAGCTGAAATGGTGCGCCAGCCGTCCATACGTGCCTAATGCCTAGCGATGTGGAGCTGGGCCACTGCGGCTCTTTGAGGGTTTTGGTGCTATCGGCTCCGATGCCGTGTTAGCTGGCGACCATATGCTCTTCCGAAGGCTCGGATTGCGGGTGAAGATACCGTCAACGAACGCTTCGAATTTCGGGTAATAACCCCGGTATTCGTCGTGGACATCTTGGAATTGAGCGCTACCTGCCAGATCCTCCGCCCACCTGGTCACCCAACCTGGGCCAACAGGGTCTGGCACCTTCAGGACATGGTGGAGTGTGTGGGCAAAGGCAAGGTATTCGTATAGGGCGGACATGTAGATGTACTTCCGAATGGCAGCGTCATCTCCCGCGTAGCTGGCTTGATACCGATCCAGCTTCATGTAGTCTTCTGGATATAGTTTCAGACCGTCGACTTGTTCTTCAGTTACCGGCTGGTATGTCTGCCAGTACATTTCGAAGCGGTCTCGAACCAACTGCGCCTTCAACAGGCGGTTGTGCGAACGCGTCTGCCACGCAGAGAGAAGAACCGCGACCGTTGCCGCGAGAAGAATCCCCGTCTGAATCAAGTCGCCTGTTGTCATAGTGAACATAGGATAAATGCATTCTGAGTCGCGGTCTAACTCTTGCTTGGGGCGACCGCCTGCCAGGGGCATAGGCATGTGGCCCATCCTTCCCCGTGTTACCCAAATGTGGCCGGCGGGTGGCCCTCGATAAGAGGGAGTGCATAGGCATCTCCCCCGACAACGTTAAGGCAGGACTGATTTAATCCATGCCAGCACGCGGTCGGCGAGCAGGGGTTGCTGCGAGCTGAAGCCATGGTCGGCGCCGTCCACGTACTGCACTTCAACCTTAGGATTATTTGCCGCCGCTTTGTGCAGGCGTTCCGCAATTTCCGGCTCGATCAACTTGTCGGCCTTGCCCTGGAGGATCAGGACCGGGTTCTTTACCTTCTGAATGTTCTGGTAGGGATCGGATTTGGCGGTGGGGCCGCGCAAGCTAAGCAGATAGCGCGAGGTGTAGAGAGCTTTTCCCAGAGGGCCCAAATCCACCAGCATCAGATCACGGTCGCGACCCTCGGCCTGCATGCGAAGCGCTTCGCTCACCGTCTCCTGCGCCTTTTTCTGTCCAAACTGCCAGACATTCCACTGGAACAGGTTGCCCGGCCCGCTGACCAGCACGGTGGCGGCGATGGTCGAATCACCGGATGCGGCCTGGTAATAGAGTACGCGGTTGGTGCCCATGCTCTGCCCCAGCAACACGATCTTCTTTACTCCCAGGCTATGCAGGTGCTCGACCCCGGCGGCGATATCGGCCTGGTTGTCGGTGAAGTCGGAGGTCTTGGGGCCGGTATCGTGGTCGCGCATGTTGAGCGCAAGAGCGACCATGCCCTGTTGCGCCGCGGCTCGGCCGAGATAGGGGAAATACGCTCCGTAAAAAGTTCCGCCAAAGCCATGCACCAACATGAGCCCAACCGGGCTGGGCGCGGCGGCGGGGCGGTACACGATCCCGCTGAGGCGCGCGCCGTCGGAAGTGGTCAGCGCAACCTGCTCGAGCGTTACCCCGGGCTTGGCCGGCGCTTGTGCGATGGCAGCCACGGCGCACAGCAGGAGTGCAATAGCGATGGAATAGGACGGTCGCACACGCACGGAAAATCGATGGCTCATGTCTGGAATTCTACCTGCGATGAGGCGAGCGCAGCGAGGGCCGGCCTTTCTCGACTTGCGAGTCCGTATTACTTCGGCTTGGCCGCCAGAACTACGTTGACGACGTTGAACGTGCGGTCTGCCTTCAACTCACCGAAGAAGAAGGTATACATCATCTTCCTGGCGCCCTCCGGGACCACGATGTAGTTGTCGCCCGTACGACTTTTCCATTTGGCCAGCAGTTGCTCGGCCGCCTTTTTCGGCTTTTCGACTTCTTGCATGTCGGCAATGACGAAAGTGCCGGCCTTCACTGTGACGCGGCTGCCGTCCAGGTTCGCGATTCCGGACACGGGGATAACCGCCATGTTGCCCGGGCGCGGCACGTACTGCCGTGGCATCGGGTCAGCGATGACCACAACGACGTTCTCCGGGTCGGCCATGGCCGCGCGAATCTCCGTGGCGGGATCGGCGTCCTTCTTGTCGGAGGAAACGGCGGGCAGCGCGAACAGCGCCAGGACTGTAACCAAGCACATAATATTTCGCATGTCGCATCTCCCTGAGATCAACAAGAATTTCCTTGTTGGCCTTAAGAACGGCAATCATCGTACCCCCTTGTTGCCCCTCCTGCACGTTGGCTGCACAATCAGCGATCAAGCCTGTCGCCATGACTGTGGCGGGCAGTGCGATACTCGGCTTCCTGATCGAGCTGGTTACGACGGTTGTCTGCAAGCGGCCGCAGCAGCAGCAAGCCCCGCCGGTGACGAAGCCGCCCGCGATGGCCGCCTAGCCGGTCCTCAGTTGGCGGCTTGTTTGGGATGTTGCCGCTGCTCCAGCGATTCCGACCACAGGCGGTAGATCAGTTCAAACATTTCCTTGGTCTTGGCGCTCGTAGCCTCCTTGGTGACGCGATTCTCCGCGGGCGTGCCCGCCAGCTTGGGGTCTTCTTCGTAAGCGAAGAAACCATAGCTTTTTCCCGGCACTTCCAGGCGGCAGGCGCTGTACTGCGACGGGGTTTTCAAAGGTCCCGAGGTCCACCACGCCGTGCCCATGGAGCGCGACAACGAACGAACCTGCTGGATGGGAATGTGAAAGACGTCATGGCCGTCATGGGAACGGTAGTCAATCGCCTCCGCGGTCACCGTCAGAATGCCGCTGCACGCTGTCCCGGCCGAGTGCTGATGGATGGCGTAAAACTGCGCCGGCAGTTTTGGCGGCTCCGCCGGCAGCGCCTTCATGATGACGAACTTTTTGGCCGTTGCCCCGGCCTGGACCTGCACTTCCTCCTCGTGGTCCACGTAGCCGGGCTTGGTGAGCGCGAGATGATGCGCGCCCACCGCTACCGGTGTCAGGGTCAAGGGAGCCTTGCCCACGCTCTGTCCATCGAGAAAGACTTCCACGTCGGCGACATCGGTCTTGACGCGCAATGTGCCGTCATCGGTTAGTGCCGCGGGGCACACCAGCAGAGCAATCAGCAGCAGATGAGCGAGCATGGTTCCCCCCGCGCCTCAGATCTTGGACTCGGCCACCTTGGCCTTCAGCTTCACGCATGTCTTCTCGATCAGGGTGTTGATTCCCTCTTTCAACTCTTTCTGGTTCTCGCTTTGCAGCTTTTGTAGATCGCCGGAGAACGGGATTGTGTCCCCGACTCCCTTTTTCCAGAGCTTGCGCCCGCTGGCGCGGTCGAGCATGGTCACAACCATCCCGATCCACATCTGGTCCTTCCCCAAACCGGTGATCATTCCCCCGATTGCGTTGACGTCCACCACCAGGACGCGGTCGGCCTGAGCGTTGGAGAGCATCTCGGGCGTGCGGGTCTTCTCCTCGGCGAGCTGGGCGGCGTCGAGCTTGTCGGCCTCGGTGGCTACTCGCCACTGATAGCGGCTGTCCGTGACGAGCGTGTTCATGACCTCGTCCTGGATGGCGCCGCGCAGGTCGTAACCTTCGATGGGCAGGTTCTTCTTCTCGAACTTGTTGTAGAAGACGCGGTACTTGTGATCAATCAGCTGCAGCTCGTTGGAACGCAGGTTAAAGACCACCACCACGCGCGGCGCCGAACTGGCGGGCGGTGTTTGGGCCGCCAGGGGGATGGCCACGAATGACAGGACCAACAGCAGCGCGAGATGACGTGCAATGAAATGGAATAAAGGACTGCGAAATATGTGTGCACCCATGCTTGATTCTCCCGTGCGAAGGTGTCGGAATCGAGGGCCGGGATCAAACGGCCCTCGTTCGATTCGCCCTTTGATTGTCTACCGAGGCGGACGGCAGGAAGTGGTTTTTGCGCAAGAAATGCAGCGCCCGCTCAAGATGTGAGTTCCAGAATGGGATTAGGCTGGCGCCTGCACGCGCGTCAGTCGCCGATGTTGGCGGAGTGGGCAGATTGGGAGAGGTGGCTCTCGACGTACTCGTAGATGGCTTCGTTGGTGCACACCTCGTAATACTTCAGGTCGGTCCAGCACTTGAAGGAAAAGTCGCTGGCGTCAATGCGCGGGATGCAAGCTTCGCGCACGACGATGCGATGGAACATGCCGCCGCCCAGCGGCACCAAGCCGCTGTGAAGATGAACGAGCTCTTTCTCCCATAAGGTCGGCAGCTCGACTTCGTGCGTCTGCAGCGAGATCTCGTGTTGCAGGGCGAGGAAGGCGGATTCGCTCAAGTTGACGCCGCCGAGGTTGAAGCGCATGAGGAACTCGTCGGGATTGCCGCCGGTGTCTTCGTCCTCGACCGTCTTGAAGGAAAAGACGTTGAACAGGGTTTCGGCGTCGGCGAGAAAGCGGCGCGCGCCCTTGTTGCAGGAGGAGAGGCGGTCGCTCTCGTTGAGCGCCTTGGAGATCATGATGCGCGTGCTGCCGTCCATGAGGTACATGGGGGCGGAGTCCTGGAAGGAGATGCCGATGCCCAGTTCCAGGGTGGGCAGGCCGTCCTTGCGCGAGAGCTGGTTGTAAGCGTGCACGATGGAAATCACCTCGCGCGCCATGACACAGGTGCGCGCGACCGGGAAGCCCTGTCTACCCTCGTAGCCGAACAGCGCCAGGATGATGGCGTCTCCCTCGATGAAAACCTTGGTGGCCTGGTATTTCGGGAGCAGCTTGTTGACCTGATCATAGAAATTCAGGCTGAAGTAGGAGGCGGGGTTGAGACCGCGCTCCATCAGGGTGCGGATCAGGGTGGTGGAGTCGCGCACGTCGGCTTTCAGAACAACGTGGGTGGCCAGCTTGTCTTCGGCGGGCTTCTGCTCCTGGGGCAGGAGGAACTCGTACAGGGTGTTGTTGATGGCGGAGAGCTCGCGCAGGCGGTCGCTGCCAATGATGTTGATGGTGTCGAGAGCGCGGTTCAGGGCCTCGAGGCTGCGGAGATCGCGATGGTAGCAGATGAAGTCGCGCAGGAATTGGCCGGCAACCTTGGCGCGATCAGCGGCGCGGTAGCTGTTGAGGCGGCGCAGTGCGACCTCGAAGTTGGCCGGCGAGAGGCGGCTGTGCTGCTCCAGCAGGCGCTCGACGCGGGTGCGCTCGGTGCGGTTAATGAGCGCGTTCTTGAGCTGCTGAGGGTGGATGACAGGCGAATATTCGGCCAGCAAGGAAGCGGCTTCGTAGGCGGCGATGATGTGGTCCATGACGCCGTTGCGCTCCAGGGTGTCGGTCCAGGCGGCGAGCAGCGCCTTCTGGGCGCGGCCCTTGGGCGTGGATTCTTCGGGGGTTCCGGCTGCGACCAGCTCCTGCGCGTTTTCCGGGACGCTGAGCAGCGAGTCAAGATCAAGGTGGTCCTGGCCTTCCGGAACGGGCAAGTCGAGGGAGGCGAGGAAGAGGCGCGCGATTTCCTGCAGGGTGGCGAAGCGGTCGGGGTCACGATCGAAGTTGCCGACCATGACATAGTGCTCGGCGTTGATGTAGTCGTCGCGGCCGTCCTCGGTGAACATCAGGCGGTTGAGCAGCAGGACGTAGGCGGGAAGATCGGCGGCGCCGAACAGGGCACGGCGCATGCGCGCCAGAGTTTCCTTTTCGACTTCGCGCAGAGTCTGAAGCAGCTCCTGGCCGGCCTTGCGCAGCAACTGGCGCTTGGCGAGCTGGAAGGCGGCGCAACGCTCGCGAATCTCGATGCCTTTTTGGATGGCGGCCTGGCGCGGCCCTTCGTACTCACCCTGCCGGGCACGGAGACGCCCAAGGATGGCATTAAACTGCGCGCTCAGTTCGGAGCGCAGCAGCTTAATGACGGCGAGGCGGGCGAGCAGGTCGAGGCTGGCATTGCCGTCGCCCTTGGCCCAGTTGAGCGCCAGGATCATCAAGTCGGTGACGAAGCGTTTGAAATCGGCGGGATCGGCGCCGGGTTTGGGCAGCGGGCGCGGTGGCTCCCCTTTGCCCCAGAGAAAAGTCGGCGGCGCGATCTGCGGAGTTCCCGGAGCGTCGGCGCCAACCAGATCTTCGACGTTGCCGTAGCGGGCGATGAGGCGGTGAACATGCTGGCGAACGACGTCGACCAACGTTGGGCTGAGGTAGGCATCGTGGCGGACGTTATCAATGCCGGCGAGCAGGCCCGCGAGCTCCAGGTTGGGAACGTAACCGGTCAGCGACACCTGGCGCGCCAGTTCGGACAAGCTCTCGCGCTGGAGAAACGGGAACTTCGCCATGGGTGCGAAGCGGGGGGACGCTTGCGGTGCAAGAGGTTAGCACGAGTCGACGCGCAGGAGAATGTTACGTGGGTTTCCTGCGGTCCTTCGCTCGATCGGCCGATTAGTCCATCGGTGACTGAGCGACCGAGAGACTGATCGACCGCAAGACTTAGCCTCGAATTCGTCGCCGGGCTGCCAGCCGATGCCCTGGGTCTCGGTAGCGGCCTTCCAGCCGAGATTAAAGCCGAAACGAGCAACCTCCGCCAGGCCGGAGAAGTCCCAGTCGGCATGGAACTCGTCGCTCGGCTGGTGGTAACGCTGGGCGTTGTACTCGCGCTCTTGCTGAATGCCCCACTCCGCATCGTGTCCCTTGAATTTCATGCCTTCATTCACCGAGAAGGCGGGAATGCCGACGCGGGCGAAGCTGAAGTGGTCGGAGCGGTAGTAATAGCCGGCCGAAGGATTGGAATCGGGTTTGATAGCGAGGTTGAACTCCTTGGCGGTGGCCTCGACGGTGGGAAAGAATGTAGTGCGCTCGGCGCCGGAGACTTCGATCTCCTCCGCGATGCCGTTGGGCGCGATGCCGTCAAAGTTCAGGCCGAGGCTGATGTTTCCCGCCGGCACGGGAGGATGCTTGCCGAGGAATTCGGAGCCGCGCAGGCCCTGTTCCTCGGCGGTGACGGAGGCAAACAGAATGGAACGCTTGGGATGCTGCGCCGCGGAAGCATAGGCGCGAGCCATTTCCAGCAGGATGCCGCAGCCGGTGGCGTTGTCCACCGCGCCGTTGTAAATGTTGTCGCCCGGCTGCTCGGGATGGATGCCGAGGTGGTCATAATGAGCGCTGTAGAGGACGGCCTGATCTTTGAACTTGGGATCGGAGCCGGGCAGCATGGCGATCACGTTTTGTGAAACGAAGGGGCGAATCTTGCTGACCAGATGGCCCTGCACGCGCACGGGCAGCGGGATGGGCTTGAAGTCACGCGACTGCGCCTGCTTGAGCAGAGTTTCCAGGTCCTGGCCGGAATCGGCCAGCAGCTTGCGCGCGATTTCCAGTTGCACCCAGGAGGCGAGCTTGAGCTTGGGCTGGCCGTCGGCGCGCAGGTAGGAACGCTCGCCGCCCCAGGAGTTCTTGACGACGTCCCAGCCGTAGCTGGCCATGTCGGTTTGGTGGATCAGAATGACGCCGACGGCGCCTTTGCGCGCCGCCTCCTCATATTTATAAGTCCAGCGGCCGTAGTAGGTGAGCGCCTTGCCCTTGAAGAATTTGGGGTCGTCGGAGGGCGGCTCGTTGACGAACATCAGCAGAATTTTTCCGCGGACGTCGGCGTCCTTGAAATCGTTCCACTGGTATTCGGGAGCCTCAATGCCATAGCCGACGAAGACGACGTCGGCATCAAGGTCGTCGGCCTCGTTCTGGGTTTCATCCATGGCGACGATGTCGTCGCCCAGCTTGAGTTTCTGGGTCTTGCCCGCCTGCAAGAAATAGAGGCTGGTGGAAGGTTCGGTGAGGATGCCGACCATCGGCACCTTCTGCATGTAGGTGCCGTTATCGCCGGCGGGCCTGAGGCCATAGGACTCCAACTCGGTGGCGATGTATTCGGCGGCGATGTCGCCACCGCGCTGGCCGGTGCCGCGTCCTTCCAGCAGGTCGCTGGCAAGAAACTTGACATGGGCGCGAATGCGCTGCGGGTCAATGGATTTCATGGCCGCGGCGGCGGCAGGCGGCAGCGCTGCCGGGGCAGCGGCTTGCAAGGTTGCGCGCTTCGGTTTCGAGGTTGTGGACTTTTGCGCGAGCAGCGGCGCGGTGGTCAGTGCGAGGATGACAATTAAGAGAGCGGTTTTTCGCATTAGGTCCTTGTTACGAATTCGTAAATCTTCAGAATCAGTTCAAGACAGTGCCGCGCCGCTGGCGCTCGGAATTCTTGTTGCCAGGTTTCCCACCGCTGCCGCGGTGGGCTAACGAATTCCGCCCGCTTCGCGGGCTGATGATGCGATCGTCCAACATATTCGGGTGCGATCATCATGCATAGTTCAGATGGCAATCGTCATACATACTCGGATGCGATCGTCCAACATACCCGTAGAACCTCAGTGTCGTTCCGTCCCATCCAACCGGGATTCGCGTTCGAGGGCAAACGCGCTCCAACTAAATTTCTTGCCCGCGACCCGCGGGTCAGTTCAGCGAGCCTCAACCGGGCTTGGAATCGACAATGCTTTCTCCACGGTGGAACAGCGCCGGTACGGGCAGCGAGGCTTCTTCGGCGACGCGGCGGTTGATCCTCTCGATGTCCTTGCGCTCCCAACCCACGCTGGAGACTTCGATTTTGCCTCCGGGCGCGATGAGAAAAACCGTGGGCACGTTGGTCAGGTGATAGGCGTTCGACGCCGGGTAGTGTTCGGGAACGTCGAGCAGGACCGGCATGGTGATGTCGTACTCGCGTAGGAACAGTTGCGTTTCTTTCCTGGGATGCTGCGACACGGCAACGATCTGCGCCTTGCCCCGGTGCGCGCGATAAATGCGCTCCAGGAACGGCATGGCGTACTGGCACACCGGGCAGGTGACCTTGAAAAAGGCCAGCACCACCGGCCCGTGCTGAAGGGCGTCGCGCAGGGAAAACTGTTTGCCGCGCATGTCGGAAAGCGAAACCTCGGGCGCCGCTTTTCCCGCGGAGAGCGCAGGCATCCTGAACCTCCGAAAGACAGTTTCAAGTTTCAGTTTCAGTTTCAGTTTCAGCGGGAGACGGCTGAAGCTGAGACTCAACACTTACCGAACATATCGGGCTCCAGTGTTGAAGCAATGATTCTAAATCAGTGCGGCGCGGCGGAGAATCCTGCGCGCCAATCCGGTGAGGGGAAGAGTCGGGGCGTCCTGAAGCCGAAACCAGCGGCCACCGCGCAGACCGGCGGCGGGAACGCGGCAGACGTGGACGGTGTGGTCAGTGACGGTGATGGAGTGGCGGAGGGTGAAGTCGGGCTTCAAGGACCCACATCCGCCGAACCCCGGCAGATGTGGGGCACCATCGCCCGCACCGTTGCCGGCACAATCGCCGTTGAGTTGGGGAAGCTCCCACATGCCGGGCATAAGCGACTCGCGCCGGCCACGGCGGACGAGATAGACACGATCGTCGCGGGCGGCAAGGCCGTAGGTGATCTCGGCGGTTTTGCGCGGCGGCCTGGCGGGACGCTGGAGCGGACCGCAGGTCGCGCACAGGCGACGAACCGGGCAGGCCTCACAGCGCGGGGATACGGGCAGGCAGACGAGCGCGCCCAATTCCATCATCGCCTGGTTGAAGTTGCCGGGCGACTGCCGGCTGAGCAATTGCTGGGCGGCATTCCAGATTCGCGACAGGGGTTGCTTGCGCCAACCGAGCAAGCGGCGTAGGACACGCTCGACGTTGCCGTCCACCACCGCGCAAGGTTCATGAAAGGCGATGCTGGCGATGGCACTGGCGGTGTAGCGGCCGATGCCGGGGAGAGATTGCAGAGCGTCCGCGTTGCCAGGCAGGTTACCGCCGTGGTCGCGCACGATGATGCGCGCCGCGCGGTGCAGCGCTCGGGCTCGGCGGTAATACCCGAGGCCGCTCCAGGCGGCCAGCACGTCATGCAGCCTGGCGGCGGCGAGCGAGTCCAGGTCGGGAAAACGGCGGAGAAATTCGGCGTAATGCTCGAGCACGGCGCCGACCCTGGTCTGCTGTAGCATGATTTCAGAAATCCAGATGCGGTAGGGGTCACAGGTTTTACGCCACGGCAAAGGGCGGCGGTGGGCGGCGAACCAGCGCAGAAGGGCGGCGCGAACCATGCGCTGCTCGGCGGAGGTCAACGAAATAGGGTTGGTGGGCAAGAGGTTGCGCGCATTCTAAAGGTGCGGGGGCGCAAAGTCATCCATCCAGGGGCTGCTGCCCGGCGATTCCTACATCGTGGCGCCGCTGGACGGGCCCGACCCGGACAGCGCTTATTTCTCGAAGCCCATGCTGCGTAAGACCACGTCGGGGACGTTGACGGTTTGCGGGATCTGGGTGGGCCGGAAGCGTTCCGCACCCGCAATGGCCTGCTTGACCAGCAACTCATCGATGCTGATGGGGGCCTGAGTCAGGAAGCTGATCACATCTTCTTTTTTGTCTATCGCCACGCCACGAAACAAGACCGAGGAGCAAACAAAAAAAACTTCGAAGTGGCCGCTGGTGAACGCGACCTTGAACCGGCCCTCGTGCTGCTGTTCCTGGGGCGGCTCGTCACCGTCCTGCTGTTCCGCGGCGCCGTGAGAGTTGCGGGATTCGGACTGCGTGACCGAGTCCCACAATTGCAGCAGACGCAGCTCCTGCGCGTTGAGGCGGCGTCCCAACCGCTGCTGGACGTTCATGACATTGGCGTCAAAGGTCGGCATCTCGAGTCTCTTGTACCACAGTTAGCAAGGGACGGATGCCGGGCTGGATTCCGAAAGTAACCTGCAGGTGGGCCAAGAAGTCCGGTGGGCAGCCTCTACGTACCCGCGACATAGACCAACCAGACGAGGAAAATAATCACCACGAACGCGGCGAGCAATACCAACTTTGCCCTGGTGCTCATCATTGCAGGGTTGAACCTTTATGCCTTCGCGATGGAACTGTCAAGATTGTAATTGTCAATCATACTTTACGATGGCGCGGTGGATGATGCGGTCGCCCTGAAGGATGGCGCCTGCAAGGGTGCCGGAGGCGAGGACCGATTCACTCTTTGCGCGGCTCAACTCCCGAAAGTAAGCCCCACCAAGCGGGCGCACCGGGGCGCGAAACATCTACTTCAGACTTGCCGCCGGAGCCGGTCTTGCGCCAAGCGCGAATCGTGCCTCCGGCTGCTTGTCTCCTGAAGTATCGGCCACATCTTTTGCGGGCGCCTTGATGCAATTGGCGGGCGGGCTGGCAGCGCTTTTCCTGGCTGCCTCTATCTGTTGTTGCAGGGTCGCGAGTTTCGCGGTCTCGTTTCTCAACAATGCTTCCGTGCTGACCAGACGGTTGGGATCCGACTCGAAGGCGATGGTTGCTTTCAACACTTCAATCCCGGATTGAATCGAGCCTTGCTGATCCAATAAGTATGGCAACTGGTCGGCTGGGCACGGGACACCATCCTCGGCAGAGCTTGCCGGCTTTGTCCCCGCAGCAGAAGCCCTCTTCGCCACCAGCTTGGAATCATCTTTCGCCGCCGCGGCGGGCTGCACTTCGGGCGGCCTGCTGGGTATGTCATCGTTGGTGATCACTTTGGCGGCTTTTCCGGTGTGCGAGCGTGAGGCTTTGGCGACGTCTCCAAGCGCGGCTTCCTGCCCCCAAATTGCCGGCGAGGCAAAGCCCAGTACAGCGATTGCCAATAGAAGTGTTTTCATCTTCCTGCCTCGGTAGTTCATATCGTGAGCGGTCAGCGCCTTGTAGTTGCTTCTGCGGGGCACAAGACGGATGGTAGCAATAACTACCGGCGGGTACCACGACGGCGCACGAAAACGTGGTTACGGAAGTGTTATGTCGATCCGGTTGAGTACGAACGTCCCAAATGACCAATGGAGAGGCACGTATGAACTCGGTCCCCCCACGCGCAATCGGTCCGCTGGACAGCGACCGTCCCGGGAGGTTCGCTCTCCCCTTTCGCCTCCACCCCTGCGCAGCAGCCATCTCCCGTGTTATGCAGGTCATGTGCCGGTTGCCGGCAAGAACCCGTTTGCTATTCATTCGCTAGTCGATGATGGCTCTGCGAGATTGACACTGTGGAATAGAATTACCAGCAAGACCAGTGCCGTAACTTTCCTGCCTGGCGGATTTCCCTAGCGCCGCCGGCGAGGCCACATGGACACACGCGCGCCGATCGTGATCTTCCTTGCAGTAGCAATCCTATTGCTCGGGTACATAGTCGAGGTCTTGCTCGGCAAGTTCAGATTGCGCGGGTACAGGCAGATCGCCCACGATGTGCGGTTGCTCGGTGCAGCGATTCACGGCAAGGCCGACCGTGACGGCGAAGACGTCGTACTCCGCGGGAATGCGCATTCCTGGCCGGTTTCCGTGCGGTTTTCCCGGTCGGATCTGAAACCGGGTCTCAATATAAGGATGTCCATCCCTTCCAGAATTACGCTGTATTGCATTCCGCGGAACCAGCGCGAAGTTGGCCGAGTGCCGTTGCACACGGCCGACCCGAGGTTTGATGCACGGTTTCGCATCAGCACCGACCACCCTTTGGAAGCAAGGATCGTATTCACGTCTAACGTGATGTCGGAAGTCGAAAAGCTGTGCTCCTCGATTTCAACATTGCTCGCATTGGAAAATCGGACCCTGGAGCTGAGCGAGTTGGTTTTGCCGGAGGATCGCGTGTACCAACACGTCCTCAGCCGGATCGAAGGCATGGTGAAGATCGCCGACGCTACGGCACAAATGCCGGGCGGAGCCGCCACCAAGGCCGGCTCAGGATTTGCGCGGCAATGGAACTGGTTCCGCATTGCGTATGTCGGCATCCCGATTTTGCTGATTCTTTCGCTATTTGTTCTTGCTAAAACCCATAAAGCGCCCCGCGCCCCTGCACCGCAGGTACTGTATCCGGCCGGGATTTCAGGGGACGAGGCCGCGCAGATACCGGACATTCAGCAATGGCGCCTGGCACAACCGGCTGACTTCGAACCCGGTGCGTTGTCGTGGATGCAACAGCGCGGGTCGCGGTCGACGGGCCGCATCCCTGTCTCGTTTACTAACAGTGCAACAGGCGGGGTGGCCTACATCCTGAAGAGAATTGATGGAGCCGACGGCCGTTCGGGCCGCCTGGTGCTGTTCGCCGACGGCCGGCTGCGATTCGATCTCGTTCTGCCGGAGCTTGGCATCGTTGCTCCCATTCGTCTCGATGCTATTGAGTCCATTCAGTGGACGGGGCGCGCACCGGTTGGGCAAGCGGACAGCGACGGGATTTTGGTGGTGCGCAGATTGGAGGGACCCGAGACAGCAACGATCTTCTTTTTCAGTGGTTTACACCTGCTGTCTGGTAGGCCGAAGGATTACCAAAGCCTTTCTGCGAGATAGCCCAGAACCGAGGTACCCCTACTTTGGTCAAGGGCTGGCTCTTGCGCTGCCCGGACAAGTGGGATAAATTTGCGACGTTGAGCGGGGTGCATAGGGTGAACCAGTGTCGCCAAGCGCAGCGGGGATTCAGCCTCATTGAGCTGATCATGGTGATCGCAATCGTGCTGATCATCACTGCGGGAGCGCTCATCCAGTTCACGCCCGTGTTGAAGAGCGCAAGAGCGGAAAATGCGCTGCAGACGACTCTCGGCCAAGTCCGCAATGCTCGCGGGCTCGCGATTGACCAACGGAGGAAATACCGCCTCAGCTTCCTGGCTTCTCGAACCATTCAACTGGATCAGGTGGTGGTGGATCCAGCCACCAACATCCAGTCGTTCCTTTTCGTCAGCACCATCGACTTGCCCGTGGACACAGAATTTATCGCGATTACGGGAATCCCGACCTCGGGCAGCGGAACGACCCCGGACTCCTTGCCGACGACGGGAGCGGCGATTGATTTCGATTTGGATTTTGGGGGCGGTGGCACGCAAATTTTTTTTCAGCCCGACGGTCGAGCCCTGGATTCGGCAAATCGCCTCAACAATGGGGTGGTGTACGTCGCCCGGCCGGGTGAATTGATGTCCAGCCGTGCCGTTTCGGTTCTGGGCGCCACCGGGCGCGTCAAGGGATGGCGTCTGATTGAGAGCGGTGGTGCGAAGGTATGGACCGAATGAACAAGTTGCCAACATCGGGTCCGCCAACCAGGGCGAAGCCCTCGCCCGGCTTCAGCCTGATTGAAGTCATGTTCGCCGTGGTAATTCTCTCGGTGGGCCTCATGGCCCTTCTGGCCGTGTTTGCGCAGGCGGTATCGGCAGCGCGGTACTCGCGCGAGGATCTGGTCGCCAAGCAAAAGGCGCGTGAGGCGCTGGAAAGCGTGTACGCCGCCCGCAATGATACCGCGATTGCCTTTTCTGACATCCAAAATGTATCCAACGGCGGAATCTTCAATGACGGGTTTCAGCTTTTATATTTGCCCGGGGCTAACGGCATCGTGGGAACTGCGCAAGATACAACCACTTTGGATCGCATCGTTTTGCCCGGTCCCGATGGCAAGCTTGGCACCGCCGACGATGTAACCGTCCCGTTGGTTAACTACCGGCGCCAGATCCTGATCACAAGTGTTACGAATGCGGATGGCAGCACCAATCCGGACTTGCGGCGCCTCGCGGTCACGGTGCGGGTGACCAGTCCCGGACGTCCACAGCGCGACTACGTAGTCACCGGATTCATTTCTCGTTACCCGTAAGCGCCATGAAGCAAAAGGGATTTACATTCGTCGAGCTGATGATTGCCATCGCCGTCATGCTGGTGGTGATGGCGGCGGCCACGAGCTTGTACCAGAAGTCCGTGCAAGTCTCCACGATTGTGAATCAACAGTCGGAAATGCAGACTGAACTCAGAGGGGCGGCCAATCAACTGGCGCGTGATTTGAACCAGGCAGGGACCGGGATCCCCATTGGGGGGATTCCCATTCCCAGCGCAGCCTCCGGGACGAATCCCAAATTCGCTTGCGACAGCATTAAATGCTACCTGACGGCGGGCAACGCCTTTACGCAAGGATACTTATACAAGGTCACTCCTGCGAACGGCGTCGGGCCGAACGTAGTGCGAGCGAGTGACGCTATTGTCATCACCTACATTGACCCTGGGCTGAACTGGAGTGCCTACCCCACTCAGGTGGCTGCCCTAAATGGCAGCAGCATTACCATGCCGGCCGGCACAACCCCGGCGCTCAATGCTTCCGATGTCGGGTTGAATGTCGGCGACGTGTTGCTGCTGCAGAATTCGACCGGCGCTGCGGTCGGGGTGGTGACCAACTATGTCGCCGCCACCGGCGTGATCTCCTTTGCCAACCTTGATCCATTGAACATGAACCAGTCCGGCGCTACCGCAGGCAATATCAAGTCCTTGGAGTTTAGCCCGGTGCCCGGAGCCGCTCCCTATTACCCTGCGATTACCGTTTCTCGCGTCATGATGATCACCTACTTCATCCAGCAGATCACCACTCCCAACGGTCCGGATACGCAGTTGATGCGGCAAGTTGGTGCGAGAACTCCGACGCCGGTAGCGGACCACATTGAGGATTTGCAATTCACCTACGACGTCTTCGACACCAACACCAGCACTCTTACGGCAGCCTTGCCCGACGCGGCTGTCGGATCTCCTGCCGTTGCGGTACCGAACCAGATTCGAAAAATCAACATCACCATGTCGGTGCGCTCCCCCCGTCCCAATGCTCAAGGAGGTTACGACCACTTCTCCCTCACCACCTCCATTGGTCCGCGCAACCTGAGCTTCCACGACCGTTACAACTGAGGTTTCAGGAATGACAGACCAACATTTACGCTTGCATCGCACCCACGCCCAGCGCGGTATTGCGCTGATCTCGGCCTTGTTGTTGTTGTTGCTGATGTCGGCATTGGCAGTTGCCGTCCTGATCAAGGTGAATACCGATCAGCGCCTGCAGAAAACCGATTCGGGCAACAACTTGGCCTATTACGGAGCTGAGGCAGGTATGGAAAAACTCACTGCCGACCTCGGTAACCTATATACGCTCAATGCCGCCCCGAATTGGTGTGACATTATAAAACTGGAAAACGGGTTTCCCTCGGCTGCGGACGTGGGAGTGACGTACGCCCCGTTAGGATACCGGATCACCAGCCCCGTGCTCCCAGATCCCCCTGGACGTCCATCTACCTGTACGCCTCCTGATATGCGCCAGCAGACCATCAGTCAAGGGCCCAACGCGGGCCTGATCGCACAGATCGTCCCTCTCAAACTGACGGTGACGGCGGACCGGCCCGGCGGCGAAGAAGTGAGCATGGTCCGTCAGGTTGAAGTGGCCTTGATCCCCGTTTTCCAATTTGGAGTGTTTTCCCAAAGCGATCTCAGCTTTTTCCCCGGTCCTGCTTTCGACTTCAACGGTCGTACGCAGACCAATGGGAATCTGTTTCTGGCCGATGAGGCCTCCCTCACCTTCCACACCTTCATCCGCGCCGCGGGAGATGTGGTCCGCGACCAGATAGCGAATGGAGCGGGTACGGTTGCCCAGGGCCGCACGTCACCCGTCTATATTCCGACGACGACCGCCGGATGTGACGGCGCCAAACCAGCATGCCGAAACCTTCAAGTAACCCCGACGAACGAGGGCAGCTCGATTGGTGGTCCGACCCCTACCTATGGCGGAACGGGCCATGTCAACCCCAATTGGACTTCGGTGTCGACGTCAACCTATCACAGCATAATTTTGAGCGGCAGCACCGGCGTCAAGCCCCTGTCCCTGTCATTTGTGCAGAGTGGCGTTAATCCTATCGAAATTTTGCGGCGTCCGGCAGCGGGCGAGGCGGTGACTTCGGCTTTGGGTGAATCGCGCTTGTACAATCAGGCACAAATTCGCGTGCTGCTCTCGGATGATCCCGCCGAACTCTCTCCGGGAGGCGCCAGCGACGCCAATAATATCCGCCTGGCTAACGTGCAGACCAATGCGTCCACCCCTGATTACAGTAAAGGTGTACCGGCGGCAGTGCCAGCCGGGTTGCCCGCCATGCCTTCCGGTTCGGGCAAGCCGTACATGACGTACTTTGCCGAAGCCTCGACTGCGGTGCAGGACCCGAGCGGGTGGCAGGGCACCAATGCCTTTCTTAGCACTCTGAGATGCCTACCCGCCGATTGGACAACTTTGCCGTCGACCCCCGCACCGGCGAGCGCCGCTTTCACCTTGTTGAACTACGAGACGCTGCCGGTTAATGTTACCAACGCCAAGGCCGCGGTCTTTACGGTGCCCACCACGGGCTATGCGCCATTCGTCAGCACCGGCAATCCGACCGCCCCTCCGGCCTGTTTCGCGACCGCGGCACAGGCCGCAGCGTTACTTCCCGTGGCCCCCGCTCCCTCCGTTCCACCGGCTCCGCCGACCACATGGAATCTGATCGACGGCTACTTGCGGGTGGAGATTCGCCAAACCGACGGCACCTATTTGCCGGTGACGAAGGAGTGGTTGGAACTGGGATTCGCACGCGGCCTGACTCCTCCCACGGCCGCCGCCCCCAATCTGGTGCATCCCAATGCAATCCTGCTGTTTCAGCAGCCGGCAGATCGCAATGGAAACGGTTCCCTGGACCCCCGGGTGGATGGGGTTCAAGTCAGTGCACAAGTAGCTACCAACCCGCCCTGCGGAGGCTTTCGCCAGCCAGCCTGTATTTACCAAACCGTGGTCAGCAAGGGCATTGAGAAGCCAGCCGAAGCACAGACCGATACCCACTCGAACAGCGTCTATTACGGCGACGGAAACGACGCCACCAGCGCCACCCGCAACAACTGGTATCCGATTAACTTCTATGATGCTCGCGAAGGCGAACTGCGCGAAAATCAGCGCGCTTCCACGACTTGCTTTGTTAGCGGCGTGATGAACGCGGTCGAAATTGACGTCAAGAACCTGCAAAGATGGCTCAATGGCACGACCGGCACCAACGGTAAGTCGACGGAAGCAGTGACGCAAAACGGATACGTGCTGTACTTCTCGGATCGGCGCGGAATGTTGGCCAATCCAAACGCCGGGAGTGTGAAGAACGGCGAGTATGGGTTTGAAGACGTGATCAATCCCGCCGTCGCCGCCGGTACACCGAATGGAACCCCGGATACCGGCGAGGATGCGGACGGCAACGGCAAATTGGACGTTTGGGGCGCCACGGACCTTGGCCTGGGCTTTGGCGCAGCTAACTCCGGCAACCCGAACACTTCTGTCAACTGTATGAACATGGCGCGCAAGAATTGGATCTCCGGTGCGCGACATGCGGTCCGACTGGTCGACGGCAGCCAGGGCAACGTTCCAGTGCGCTGGGATTCCACGCCCGTTGGCGGCGGTGGTTTCACCCTGGCCACCGAGAACCCGGCTTACATCCTGGGCGACTACAATGCCAACGCCGCGAACTGCACGGGTGCGGGTTGTACTAATATTGGCACTTGGAACTTCACCGGCGCGCACGCTTCCTCCGCCGTGATTGCCGACACCGTGACACTCCTTTCCATTAACTGGACCGACCTGAAAAGCTTTACCAGTCCGACGGACGTTGCCGGCCGCACTGGGGCCACCACCTACTTCCGGGTTGCGATTGCATCGGGGAAAAATATCAACTTCCCCCTGCCGACGTGGGGCGGAACACCCCCCGTGCCGCCGGATTACGGCACCGACGGCGGTGTGCACAATTTCCTGCGCTATCTGGAAAACTGGGGCGGCACCAACTCGAACTACATGGGATCGATGGTGAGCCTGTACTATTCGCAGTACGCGACGGGAATCTTCAAGTGCTGCAACACGGTCTACTCGCCGCCGAGGCGTCAGTATACTTTCGATCAGGACTTCCTGGACCTGACGAAGTTACCGCCCGGAACTCCCAAGTTCCGCGATGTAGTGGACGTTGGGTTCCAACAGGTGTTCTAGCCGTGCGCCATCGAAAGCTCCATTGATGGCGCGCATTCTACGCGCACGGAAGGGGCACATCGGCGGGAGAGGTGGTGGTGTTCACGGGAGCCTTACCCGCCGAGTTTGCTCTCCGAATGCGCCACCATGACCCAGCCCTTTTTCAGTTGCTGCCAGACGCTCAGCGTCGAGGCATTCGAGGGTTGGCCGGCCCAATTCGCCCGCAGGGTGCAGGTGACCATCATGTCGCCGCCATTGAGCTGGGACGTACATTCGCTGAGGGAATAATCGGCCAGCGGCGCCTTTTGCAGATCGCGCAGGAAGGCGGCGCGGTCCATGGTCCCGCCCGGGCCGGTGGCGGCGAAGGTGTCGGCGACACGCCGGTCTACCTCGGCCCAATTCCTGGCCTGCACATCCTTCCAGAAAAGCTTCTCGATCTGTTCGCCGCCGGTGGCGCCGGTCCAGCCGGAGGCCGGCTTGCTCCACATGTTGCATCCCGGCGTGAAGATGAACAGCAGGGCAATGGGGCTGAGGCGTTTGAACATGGGTGGGATTGTAACAGCAGTTGTGAGTTGTGAGTTCTGAGTTGTGGGTGTTCGCTACTGAAGAACGACTTACGCAATTACTCGGGCTGTAATTCGACCTTCCGAAAGGTCCCGGCGTGCATCGAGGTGACATAGGCATCGGCGGCGCGGACCAACCGATCTTCGCTTAACCGACCTTCTGCAAAAGCCAAGGCAGAGACCAGAGGCACAACGATCGTGACGGCCTCACCGACACTATCAAGAGCGTCTCTGTCATGCACACCGTAAAGGATTTGGACGCCGCAGAATTTCACCCCCAAACTCTTCTCGCGGGCGATCCTGGCCAAGGCCGGAAGAGCGTGGCGTGATGCGACGGTGGACGCACGGCCCCTTGGCGTTGTCAAGCGGGAATTGAACGTAGTTTCGATCACGAGTCCAACCACAATGAAGACAGGTGCTCCGGCGTGAGCGGCAACTCGGAATGGCACATCGGCCGGATCATAGGTGAACCCTTCAAAATCCGACGACCCCAACACGCCGTCCGCGCCGGCGAGATGCATAACCGCGTCCCGCCGTGCGCGCAAGAGGACGTGTTGCCGCTCGGTCGATGATGTGTCGAAGTACTGCTTAGCAGCCGGAATTAGATGACTGGACCCCTTCGCTTTAACGCTGAGGTCGTTGGAAGTAACCGCCAGCATCCAACTCTGCGTAACGTCGCGGCTAAGCACTGTTTGGAGTGGTGGCAGCGCATTACGGGAAGTCTGCTGCCCCGCGGCTGACAGTGAAGCCAACAACACCAGAGCCACTGAAATTCTCGCGTTCATCGGATACTTCCCACTTCGGCCAGCCGATTCACCGCAAGTATGGAGTAAGCGGGCAGATCCCTCCCGGGAAACGCATTCACACTCACAACTTGCAAAGCGGTTTTTCCAGCGGCACTGAGTACTTCTTCTCGATCTTCTCGCGGAAGGTGGGGCCGGAGTTGTAAGCGCAGAACGGGTAGATCAGTCCGTTGGGCGCGGCGTAGTGAATGACGCAGCGCTTCACGCGCTCGACGTCGTAGTTATACAGGTCCATGAAGTGCATGCCCGCGACCAGCAGGGTGCGGTAGGTGTAGCGGCCATCCATGCCGTCACGGCCGAGTTTCTTGTCGGTCATGCCCTGCAGCGTCTGGAGAAATTTCTCGAAGGTCAGCCCCGGGGGCGCGAATTGCGGCTTGAAGTGGCGCCGCAGCGACCTCCACGCTTTCACCTTGGTGAAGATCTGCAGGATGGAGCGGCGCGTGGAGCGCGAAAACTCGTCCATGTCCTGGAGCATGCCGCCGACGTCAATAAAGCGGGTCACGGGCACCGCGGTCTTGGTCTTATCGTCAATGAAAAGGTAGGTGCCCATCGAGCAATGCGGGTTGCAGGTGAGCGTGGGAACTTCTTCGCCGCGCATCGACGAGGCCAGCCGCGAGAACGGGGAAACGCAGGAGAGCGGGAAGAAATCCTGGTACGGATCGAAGATTCCGGTCTGATCGGCCATGGCATGCGCCCAGTCGCCGAGGGTGAAGCGCTTGGCTTCGAGTTCGTTGCGGTTGATGCGCCCGGTGAAGGCGACCGGCTGAAAGCTGATGCCGGAGACGCAATCGATGTTACTGATGGCCATGCGCACGATGTCGCCGATCTGGTGATCGTTGATGCCGCGCACGATGGTGGGCACGAACACGATCTTGATGCCGGCCTGGCGGCAGTTCTCGATGCACGCCAGCTTCTTTTCCATCAACGACGCGCCGCGGGTGCGGCGGTAGATGTCGTCGCAGATGCCGTCGAATTGCAGGTACAGCGTGGTCAGGCCGTTCTCTTTCGCCTTCTGCGCAAACTCGAGGTCGGCGAGCAGGATGCCGTTGGTGGCCGCCTGAATGTGGGAGAAGCCCATGTCGCGCGCCATGGCGCAGATTTCAAAGAATTGCGGATGGATGGTCGGCTCGCCGCCGGAAAACTGCACCACGCGTCCAGCCACCGGCTGCTCGTCGCGCAGCGCCTGCAGCATGCGGCGCACGTGGTTGATGTCGGGCTCGTAGAGGTAGCCCTGCACGTTGGCATTGGCGAAGCAAACGGGACAGGTCAGGTTGCAGCGGTTGGTGAGATCAACGTTGGCGAGCACGGTGTGCGAGATGTGCATGGAACACAATCCGCACTGCTCGGGGCAGCGCGTGGCGTTGCGAATGGCCGGGTTCTTGAGGCCGCGATTGTCGCCGAAGTGCCAGTTCTCCATTTTCAGATAGAGTTTCGCGTCGGGAGAAATGAGGTCGCGGAAACGGCCATGCGCGGCGCAGGACTTCTCCATGTACACCCTGCCCTCGTCTTCGATCAACATCGCCTCGATCAACTCGCTGCACTCCGGGCACAGCGATTGCGTGGTCCGAGGCAGGCCCTTTTGCAGGGGTGTGATCGGCGAACCGGTGTAGGTCGTCTGCGGCTGGATGACCTTGAATTGCGCGCGGCGGCCCGGGGCGAAGGCCGGTTTCGGCGATGTTGGAATAGTTTGCGTGCTCAAGGCAGGATCCTCCTCGCTTGGCTAGTCCTCGGCATCGGCGGACCGGCGGTCCGGCACACTTCCGCTGACTGCTTGATTAGAACCCCGGCGGGGACAAATCCCCAAAACCGCTCCAATGCGGCCCGCCGCCGTTCGCTGCGGCGGCAGGGCCGTTCACACCCGGAAACCGGCCGCGAATGCCGGTTCGTCACGCATGAATGTGAGGTGGATCACAATCAAGCTGCCAGCTGTCAGCTTTCAGCTCTCAGCCAGCGTACGGACGCGGTTGGTATACTTCGTACTCCGACCTATGCTCCGTCAAAAATCTGCCGGTTGCGCCGCATGGCTGATGCTCGCTCTCCTTGTTTTCTCCGTTCGTGCTGCCAGCCAGAACATCCCTCCTACGCTTTACTCCGGCATGCGCTGGCGCATGATCGGGCCGTTCCGCGGCGGGCGCAGCCTGACGGCCACGGGTATCCGCGGCCAGCGTGACGTCTACTACTTCGGCGCGGTCGGCGGTGGAGTGTGGAAGACGACCAATGGCGGCCGCACCTGGTTCCCGGTTTTCGATGCGCAGCCGATCGCCTCGATCGGGTCGCTGGCGGCGGCGCCTTCGGATGCCAACATCCTTTATGTCGGCACCGGCGAGGCGTCCATCCGCTCCGACATTTCCTTCGGGAATGGCGTGTATAAATCCACCGATGCCGGACAGACCTGGCGGCACATCGGCCTGGAAGACACGCGCCACATCGGCCGGGTACTGATTGACCCAAAGGACTCGAACATTGTTGTTGTGGCGGCGCTGGGGCATGCGTACGGGCCGAACCAGGACCGCGGCGTCTTCCGCACGACCGACGGCGGCCGCACCTGGCAAAAGGTCCTGTTCAAAGACGAGAACACGGGCGCGATTGACCTGGCATTCGATCCCGATAATTCAAAGATCATTTATGCCACGCTGTGGAACGCTCACCGGCCGCCATGGAGCACCTACGCGCCCATCCAGGGTCCCGGCAGCGGGCTTTACAAATCCACCGACGGCGGCACGACGTGGACGCAGATCAAAGGAGGCGGCTTGCCCGCCGCCGATTGGGGCCGCGCCGGGATTGCGACGTCACGCAATGTCGTGTACGTGCTGCTCGACACGCTGAACGGCAACGAAGGCGGACTTTATCGATCCGACGATCGCGGCGCAACCTGGCGGCGGGTGAGCAACGACAGGCGCATCTTCGGAAGGCAATGGTATTTCGGCGAGGTCACCGCCGACCAGAATAACCCGGATGTCGTTTATGTGCCCAATGTGGCGCTGTACAAATCCAGCGACGGCGGCAAGGCCTTCGCCGCGCTGAAGGGCGCGCCCGGCGGCGACGACTATCATTTTCTGTGGCTCGATCCCGACGACACCGCGCGCATGATTGTCGCCAGCGATCAGGGCACGGTCGTGAGCGTGGACAGCGGCAAGAGCTGGACATCATGGTTCAACCAGCCAACGGCGCAGTTCTACCACGTCACCACCGACAACCAGTTTCCTTATTACGTCTACGGCGCGCAGCAGGACAGCGGCACGGTGGCGACCGCCAGCCGCAGCGATTACGGATCAATCACCTATCGCGACTGGTATTCCGTTGGCGGAGGCGAAGCGGGCTACATCGCACCCGACCCCGCCGACCCTAACACCGTCTACGCCGGTGACACCTATGGACGGCTCTATCGCTTCGACAAAATCACCGGGCAGTCGCAGGATATTTCGCCGACCGCGGTCACCAGCTTCGGCGAGGAGATCAGCCAACGCAAGCTGCGCTTTACCTGGACGTCGCCGGTGGTGTTCTCGCCGCAGGATACACACACGCTCTACATGGGCGCGCAGTATGTTCTGCGGTCCACCGATCGCGGAAATTCATGGCAGCCGATCAGCCCGGATTTGACGGGATGCTCTGCTGCCGATGTGGCGCGGCCGCCCTCGGTTGCGAAGGAGCCGGCCAACACGCGGAACGCAATCGAGCGCTGCTATGGCGCGGTGTACACCATCGCTCCATCACCGCTCGATGCGAATGTGATTTGGGCAGGTACGGACACGGGGCGGATTTTCGTTACGCGCGCTGGGGGAAACACGTGGACCGGACGCGATCTACAGCCGTGGAGCAAGATCAGCATGATCGAGGCATCGCCTTTCGACGCCAGCACCGCATACGCAGTGGTGGACCGGCACCGCCTCGATGACTACGCACCAGCCATTTATCGCACGCGCGATTACGGCAAGAGCTGGCAGCCGATTGCGGCTGGGATCAGCACGCCCGCTTTCGTGCACGCCGTGCGCGAGGATCCCAAGCGCAAGGGCTTGCTCTATGCGGCTACCGAAATGGGCGTGTATGTCTCGTTCAACGACGGCGACAACTGGCTGCCGTTGCAGCTCAACCTGCCGATCGTGCCGGTGCATGATCTCGTGGTGCATGACGACGATCTGGTGATCGCCACGCATGGGCGGTCGTTCTGGATTCTTGATGACCTCACGCCGCTGCGGCAGATCACGACCGAGCTTGCGAAATCCGCTGCGTATTTGTTCGCGCCGCAGACCGCGCTGCGCGTGCGCAGCGACGTCGGCCGTGACACGCCGCTTCCTCCAGAAGAACCGGCCGGGCAGAATCCGCCGGCGGGCGCGATCCTCGACTACTATCTCGCGCAACCCGCGAAGGAAGTCACGCTGGAAATTCTGGACGCCAGCGGAAAGCTGGTGCGGCGGTTCTCATCCGCCGACAAGCCGTTCGAGGCGGATAGGAATGTGGCATTCACGAGTTCCTGGTTTGTCGCGCCGACGAGAGTGGAAACGACCGCGGGCGAGCATCGCTTCGTGTGGGACCTGCGTTATCCCGACCCGCCCAGCCTGCATAAGAATTACGACATCTCCGCCGTCTACGGGGTTGGGGTAAATAGCCCGCCGCGCGGGCCGCTGGTGATGCCGGGCAAGTACGAGGTGCGCATGACGATTGACGGCAAGAGTTACTCGCAGCCGCTCGCGGTGAAACTCGACCCTCGATTGAAGGTCAGTGCCGCCGACCTGCAAAAGCAGTTCGAATTGGAAACCGAGATTGGTGCGGCAATGCAGCAGGCGTATGCGGCTTTGGAGCAGCGCGGACAGCTTGCGTCGGCAAAGCAGGCGCAGACGCCCGGAGAAGCCAACCCGCTCGCCCGGACGCTCAACAATCTAGCAAGCTTGCTCGAGGTGGTGGACACGGCGGGTGCTGCGCCCACCCAGCAGGCGCAGGAAGCGTGGCAGGAGTTGCGGGCGAAGATGGGGCAACAGCTTCAGCAGAAATGATGTCTGAGCTCGCTGGCGATGCGACGCCTCAGTGCAGTACACCGAGCAAACCTAGATCCCTCGCTGCGCTCGGGATGACAACAACTCAGGATTGAGCCGAAAAAAGGCCGCCGGATTTCCGGCGGCCTGTACGGAGGTGACACCCAGAATTCAGTCGCCGAGCACGGCCTCGTGCTCTTCGTGCTTGGCGTGACCGTTCCCGTTGCCATTGCCGTTTCCGTTGCCATTGCCGTTTGCAGGCACGAGAGTGGTGAGCGGGATGAATCCTTCCGGCTGCTTTTCCTTGAGCACGACTTCCCGGTACAACTTTTCCATCTTCTGGTTGTAGGCGGGATCGTTCTTCTGCCTGGCGTCGCGGGCGCGGGTTTTCTCCTCGCGCGCGTTCTTGGCGATGCCCAGGTGCTCGAGATCGTGCTGCTCTTCTTCGGTGATCAGGTCGCTGTTCAGCTTGAGCGCTTTCAGTTGCACGCCGTCGCTGATGGAGACCTTTTTGCCGCCGGCAAAGATTTCGTGCCGCCCGTGCTCCTCGTACCACTTGGTGAGGGTGGCGGTCATGTGCATTTTCTCGATGATGTTCCGCCAGCCCACGCCGGTGTTGTAGGCGCAGAAGCTGATCTCGCCTTCCTGCGTGGCGTAGGGGATGATGCACTGCTCGGTGCGCCGGAAGTCGTAGTTATAGAGGTCCTGGAACCACATGCCGGCGACGAACAGGACGTTCCAGCGGTCGTTGCGGCGCTTCTCCACGTCTTCCAGAGTGCGGTCGGCGCTAACCTTGCCATAGCCGCCGCTCTGCGCCTTCTTGCTGACGCCGAAGCTCTTGTCGAGCTTCTTCAGGAACTCGAAAATCGTGAAGTGGGTGGTGGTGGTGAACGGGTTGTAGTTGCGCATCAGCGCCAGCGCCATTCCGACCGATGACCAGAACTTGGTGCGGCCGCCGTCGGTGACCTTGGCGACGTCCTTGGCAAACTGGTCGGCATTGATGAATGCAGTGATCGGCGCGGCTTCCTTGGTGATCTTGTCCACCATGATGCCCATGCCGACGCCGCAATTGGGATGGCAGCCACAACTCAGTTGCCCCCACTCGGCGGTGGGCCCGTGTACCAGGTCAGCCCAGTCGGAGAAGGTGCCCATGAAGGAAAGCGGGAACCAATCACGCGCGGGTTCGCCCAGGCCGGTCCGGTCTTTAACGTCGTGCGCCAGGTGCGACAGGGTGTAGCGCTGCGCGGCGCGACGATCGTCGGTAATAGCCTCGTCGCGTCCGGTGAACGAGACGGGCTGGAAGGAGATGAACGAGATCACCTTCGGGTTGTCGAGCGCAAATTTCACCAGGTTCCCGACCTGCTCGTTGTTGATGCCGTTGACGATGGTGACCACGGGCACAATGTCCACGCCCGCTTCGAACAGGTTCTCGATCGCCTTCAACTTCACGTCAAACAGGTTGCCGACCTTGCGGTGCGCGTTGGCGGCATTGCCGATGCCGTCGAACTGCAAGTACGCGTAGCGCAGGCCCGCTTCCGCCGCTTGCTTGCAGAATTCCTTGCTCTTGGCGAACTCGATGCCATTGGTCGCCGCCTGCACCGAGGTATAGCCGACCTTGCGCGCGTAGCGCACGGCGTCGAGGAAATAGGGCGAGAGCGTGGGCTCGCCGCCGGAGAACTGCACCGACATCTGGCGCTTCGGCTTGATGGAAATGGCGTTATCGAGCAGCGTCTTGATCTCTTCCCACGTCAGCTCGTGCACGAATCCGACCTGGTTGGCGTCCATGAAGCAGGGATCGCACATCATGTTGCAGCGGTTGGTCAGGTCAATGGTGAGCACGGCGCCGCGGCCCCACTTCACCGTGCTGGTGCCGTGGTGGTGCAGCTTCTCGTCGTTGTGGGAGCGCATGTCGCGGCCCGGGAAGACGGCTTCGATGTGCTTGAACATCGCCGAATCAATCGACATGACGTCTTCGAAGTGGCCGTGCTTGGGGCAATCCTTGACCATCAGGATCTTGCCGTCGCGCTCGATAATCTGCGCCCTGATTTCGCCGACCTTCTCGTTGAGCAGGATCTCGTGCGGCAGCTTGCCGTCGAGGATCTGCTGCCGGATCTCGGGAACGCACTTCGGGCACAGCGAGTCAGTGGCGCGCGGCCAACCGAGCGGCGGTTTTTGCTTTTCGTAGGATTTCAGAAGAGGTTTGTCGGACCATTTGGGCGTGAAGGAGGGCTTCTGGTTGAACCGGTTGCCGAATTCAAACACCCCCCAGGCCGCCTTAGCGGCGTACACCAACCCCAACTCGACAAACTTGATCGGCTTTGGCATCGTCAATCACCCTTTCGCGGTGGCACAACCACAACCAACTAGAGATGAAATGCACCCCATCGCAGATGGAGAAACTCCCGCACGCCGGCCCCACGGCCCGGCACACTGCGGCCCCACTGTGGCTATGGTAGCGGCTTCTGGCGTGCTGCCTCATTCATAAAGCATGAAAAGGGAGGATTTGGCTGTCCAGTGGAGCGCATGTGCATTAAACGGGGTCCACAACTGAGCGGCTAACTGCTTGAAAACAAGGAGAATTGGTGGGCTCGTTCTCCTCGGATGGAAGCCGCATCTGATCGGGGAGTTGGCACCGGGAGGAATATGGTCCTTCCGCAGCCTACCTCAGTAACGCAAGAGGTACGAGCGATTGATTGTGCAATCTCGTAAGGCTGATAATGAATGGGCCTGGCCCTGCGCTGCGAGCGTGGAAGACTGCAATGACTCAATCCGACAAACGCCGTTCTCCGCGACCTGCTTTCGAGGACGCCGGACGCAAGCTGGAAGAAGCTGCCCGCCGGCTGGAGCAGGAGACCGAAAAGTTCATCCGCTACCTCAACGACGAGGTGGTGCCGGAAGTTCGCCAGCACTCCAGCCGCGGACTGCGCCGGGCATCGAAGGAAATCGAGAAGTTCGCGGACTTTCTGGAACAGACGCAGAAGAAACGTCGGTAGTCGATGGCCGCAGGCCGATGGCCGCGTGGCCCCTCCACAAATTCCATAATCGACATTCGGCATTCGGCATTCGGCGATTCTTCCTTCTGTGTCTCTGTGTCTCTGTGTTCTTCGGTGCTCTGGGTTGCGGACACAAGAAGCAGGCGCGCGTGCCGGTTCCGACGCCACCTCCGCCTGCAACGGCTGAGACTCCGGCGGAAACCCAGCCTCCTTTCGAGCCGAACGTGAAACCGCTGTTCGTGCAGATGGGAAAGGCGAGCTGGTACGGCGCGCCCTTTCACAATCGCAAGGCGGCCAATGGCGAGACCTACGACATGAACGCGCTCACGGCGGCGCACCTGACCCTGCCGCTGAATTCCATCGTGCGCGTCACCAACATGAAGTCCGGGCAGAGTGTCACGGTGCGCATCACCGACCGCGGCCCGTTCGTGGAAGACCGCATCATCGATCTCTCCGCCGCCGCCGCCAAGGCGATTGATGTCTGGCGCCGCGGCACCGCGCTGGTGAAGCTGGAAGTGCTGCAGGCGCCGGCCACGATCCGCACCGGCGGGCGCTGGGCGGTGCAGCTTGGCGGTTTTCCCGAGGAAGAAGAGGCGCGCCGCATCCAGAGCACACTCGCCCGGCGCTATCACACTGCGAAAGTGCTCGCCTTCAGCAGCCCCGTCGGCGACTGGTGGGTGAGGGTCCGCGTGCAGGGTGACGACAAACGCCGCGCGCAAGAAGTCGCCGACAGCAGCCCCGCGGCGCATGATCACACGTTTTTGGTGAGGCTGGATTAGAGTGGTCAGTGGTCAGTGGCCAGTGGTCAGTGGTCAGTGGCCAGTGGTCAGTGGTCAAATTTGATCTACAACCCTCGCCATCGTTAGTATCTTCAACGGTCTTGCTGGCCACTGGCCACTAGCGACTGACCACTTTCTTTTATGTCCGACTGTCTGTTCTGCAACATGATTGCCGGCAAGACGCCGTGCCGGAAGGTCTTCGAAGACGAGCAGGTGCTGGTAATCGAGGACATTCACCCCCGGGCGCCGACGCACGTGCTCATTCTTCCCAAGAAGCACATTCGCGGCTTGAAGGAAGCGAAAGCGGAGGATGCGGAGATCATCGGGCATTCGCACCTGGTCGCGGCGCAGATTGCGCGCGAGCGCGGCATCGAGGACGGCTACCGCACCGTGTACAACGTCGGCGCGCGATCGGGCCAGTCCGTCTTCCACTTGCATCTCCACCTGCTGGGCGGGCGCGACATGAAGTGGCCGCCGGGATAAGCAGAAATGCAGCGTCCGGCGTTCGCCAAGGATCGCATTACAGGCGATAGGCGGCGATGAGCAGCAAGCCGAAAGCCACGCCGTGGGCAAGTTCGGTCCAGCCCAGCCGTTTGACCGCGAGCGATTGCGCGCCGGACTTGAACCACAGGAATCCGCGTGCGAGCAGGGGCAGGAAGGCTACCAACGCCAATCCAGGCAGGAGGTGGACGCGCCAGGCGAACAGCAGCGCGGCGACCATCGCGAGTTGCCCGAAGAAGAACCAGCGCCCGCGCAGAAATTTTTCACCGAGACTTGCGGTGCGGGCAGAGTGAATGCGGAGCTGGACAAAATGGACCTGGTTTCCGGCGAAGATCCAGTTGGCCAGCCACAGCCCGAAAGCGCGTGCATCCAGTTGGCCGGTTAGCACGTACCAGGCGGCGGGCGCGGCGGCGGTCAGGCCCAACGACCCGATCATTTGCGCCGGCATGCGCGCGCTGCGGCCGCGGCGCTTGACCAGCGCCTGCGCGACAAACGCGACGGCGGCGACCGCGCCCAGGACCAGCAGCCCGCGATCGGCGCCATTCCATAGCAGCGCCGTGATGCACACCATGGCAACCGAGCCCAGGGCCGCGATCGCCAACAACAGCCGGTTTGATTCCGACGCCGACTGCGCGCGGATCGGCGACGTGCCCAGCGCGCTCTCCACCGGAGTCCGCATCCAGAACAACGCCAGCGCGGCGACGGTGAACTCCGCCAGCGATATCCAGTTCTGCGCCACCGCGAGGCCGGCACAGGCCCCGGTGACCAGCGGAATCAGCAGCAGGCCCCAGGCGCCGTGTTCGCGCGGGATGATGAGAGCGCGGAAGCGAGCGGGCGTAACCGGAACGGGTTTGACGGCGGCGGCAGCCATGTCCGAGATCCTAGTGATGATTCTCACGCCACGCTGTGACTTTAGTCGCGGCCACGTCCCCACATCCGCACCCGCGTGGGTTGCAGGAGACCGCGCCGGAACGGCTGGTTGGCATGGTTGGCGGCGCGATCTCCCGTATCGTACAAGACTCACTCGTTGGCCACGGCAGCCGCTTTGCGGGCCTTGAGTGCCTCGCTGCGCGGCTGGTATACGCAGAACGGCTCCTCGTCCAGGTAGTCGCCGGTAGCGGCGTAGGCGCGCGCGCGGCACCCCATGCAGATATTGCGGAACTCGCAGCAGCCGCACTTCCCTTTCAGGTTGTCGGTATCGCGGAGTTGGTTGAACACCACCGAGTTTTCCCAGATGTCGGCCAGGCTCTGCTTGCGCAGGTCGCCCGCGACCGCCGGGAGATAGCCGCAGGGGAATACTTCGCCCTCGTGCGAAATGAAGCAGACGCCGGTGCCGGCCAGGCAGCCCTTGGTCATGGCGTGCATGCCGTCGGGGTGACCGCCCATGCCGGCGTGTTCCGCGTTCTTCGCGACCGAGGGAGAATGCGAACCGTGGGGATGAATCACCACGCCGGCCGAGCCCGGCATCATCATGTCGGCGGGGCCAATCGCCGGGGATTGCGGCGTGCTTTCGGATGCGCGTCGTTCGGCGGCGCGACGCTGGCGTGCGACGCGGAAATAGTGCGGCGCGCAGGTCGCCTTCAGCTCGATGCCGCCTTCCAGAGAGCGGTCGTAGAACCAGTTCAGCATGGCCTCGTATTCTTCGGGCGCAACCATCTGCTCGGCGGCGATGTCCACGCCGCAGCCGACCGGAACCAGGAGAAAGGTGTGCAGCGCGTCGGCGCCGAGGCCGCGCGCCAACTCCAGGACCTGTGGCAACTGGCGCGCATTGTGGCGCGCGATCGTCATGTTGATCTGCACCGACATGCCCAGTTCTTTCAGGTTGCGCAAGCCGTACACGGCGGCGTCAAACGCACCGGGGATGCCGCGAAAGGTATCGTGGGTCAGCGAGTCGGCGCCGTCCAGGCTGATGGAAACGCGGCGCACGCCGGAGTCCACGATGCGGCGCGCCAGTTCTTTCGTCACCATGGTGCCGTTGGTGGCCAGGGCAACGCGCAGCCCGCGATCGGTGGCGAAGCGGGCCAACTGGAAGATGTCGCGCCGGTAGAGCGGCTCGCCTCCGCTCAGCACCAGGATGGGGCTGGCGTAGGCGGCAATCTGGGTGATGATGTCGAGCGCGCGCGCGGTCGGCAGGTCGGTCGGCGAGCTCAGCTCGGTGGCGCTGGCGCGGCAATGGATGCAACGCAGGTTGCAGCCCTTGGTGACTTCCCAGAAGATCAGCCGCGGCTTCGACGGCTGCGGATTTTGCGCGGTCCCGGTATCCATCCTCGGTCTCCTCTACCTGCTCCAGCGTAGACCCGGGGAGAACATGAGGCCGTGACAGTTGTCACAAATTGGTGTGAGGAGGGTCACGGGGGCTTTGGGGCGTAACTTGTAATAAGGGTGTTTACGACAGTTACGCAGGGAGCATAATGCGGCTCAGAATGAGCGCCGAACGGTCAAAGCTTAAGACATGGCAGCGCCTCGTTATTGATGGGCCAATTGCGTTCGTTGTTTTCTTTACCTGCGGGATGGCGTGGAGTTGGCGCACAACACCATTTTGGACGAACGTAGGAATCTCGGCTCTCGAAGCTGTTGGCTGGACAGTAGGTTTTGCCATTCTTCACAGGATTGTTTTTGACCGACTTCCGTAACTAGCGATAAATCGGCTTAGCACAAGTTACGGAGCCGCCCAACTGCAATCGCGTCCGCTCCTACCTGCTTCAGCGCCGGGCTATTCTCATCCGCCGCTGCGACTCGCGCGCTGAACACCACGACAGAAAAAGACCCACATTGGCCGAGGCAGATGTGGGCCACAGTCCTCAGGAAAAATGTCCCTCAGGGGCTAAAGCCCACTATTTTCGCGGCCTCAGCAGCACGGCTAAAGCCGTGCCCTTCCGAAAAACCGACTCTTGAAACCAGTACTAGACAGACAAAACAAAGGGCAGCGATAAATCCGCTGCCCTCGCGATCTGGCAACTAGAAACCAGCAACTAGAAACTTGCCTTACGGTCCGACGCCGCCGGTATGGCAGTCGGAGCAATTGACGGCGGTCATGTCGCCCAGGTCAACCGGGTGCTTGAACGCCATGCCCTGCGTGCTGCCGTAGACGGGCTGTCCGCTCTCCACTTCCGCGATCACGGTATGACAAGTGTCGCAATTTTTCGTGAGCGCCTTGCCGCCGCCCGCGCTGACGTGGTCGCCATCGTGGCAGCGGAAGCATCCGGGGGAAAGGAAGTGCCCAATATTGTTGGGGTGCACGCGCCAGTCCACCTTCATCTCGGGGAAGATGGTGGATTTGAAAATCCGCTGCACCTCCGCAATGGCATTGCGGATCTCCAGTTCCCTGCTCTTGGTCAGCGCCGGATATTTTTCGTTATAGAACTTTTCCAGGCTGGTAGCGATCGCCTGCATCGCCTCCGGCGTAGTGTTGTATTTGGCGCTGAGCACCTCCACCGCCTGCTGCTTGATGAACGGCAGCGCCGGATCAATGCGTTTCGCCAGCAGGGCCTCGTCCACGGAGCGGTCCGGCGAGGGATAGATATGCGTCGGACGGTTGTGGCAGTCCACGCAGTCCATGCGCCGCTTGGGCATGCCGGCAATCTGTTCCGGCTTGAGCGGGTTGTCCTTCGACTGGTAGATGGTGACGCGCCCGCTCTGGTCCTTCACCTGCACCCACGGAATCACCTGTCGCTGCTTGTCGCTGGCAAGGTAGGTAATCTCGTTGGCAATGTTCATGTGCCAGTGAATGCCGGAAGGCGCACCGGTGGTGGGATCGCCGCCGCCGGTGTTGATCAGCATGCGGATCTGCCGCGGCGTGTTCTTCTCGTCGCTGCCGTAGTGATAGAACACCTTCAACTGCGCGCCGTAGAACTTGCGCGGCCAGTGGCACTGCTCGCAGGTTTCCTGCGCCGGGCGCAGGCTTTGCACCGGCGTCGGGATCGGCTTGGGATACTTGTGGAAGGTGACGGAATACACCTGGTAGGCGCCGGAGAGCTTGGAGCGCACGTACCATCCGGCGCCGGGGCCGACGTGGCAATCCACGCAGCGCACGCGCGCGTGCGGCGACTGGCTGTAGGCGACGAACTCGGGGTTCATGACCGAGTGGCAAAGCTGGCCGCAGAACTGGACCGAGTCGGTGAACTCGTAGGCGCGGTAGCTGCCGGCCGCGCTCAGCGCGACGAACACAATGGCGAAGGTGACGAAAAACGCGAAGGCGCCGCGCTGCTGCGGATCATTGAGATCGATGCGCGGGTAGCGCGCCATGGACGGCGCCTGCGTACGGCGGCGCGAGCGCTCTGCCCACATGCCCACCGGGATCAGCAGCAGTCCCAGCACCATGAACGCGGGCAGGATCATGTAGGCGAAAATGCCGATGTAAGGACTAGGCCGGGCGGAGATGTAATCAATAAAAATGAGGAATGCGATATTGGCCGCGCTGATGAGCGCCAGTGCCACGCCGATCAGACTGATCGGGTTTCGGAACAGGCCCGGCGGCGGGTTTTGCGGGGAAGCGGGCGAGGCTACGGCATCGGGGGGCTGGTCGGCCATCCAAAATCCTCCTGGATTTCCTGTAGCAGTACTGCACCGGCAGGGCTGCGCCGGCAAAAAAAGCAACCGCGCAGCTTACGTCAAATGTAAACCGCTGACAAACGATGGCCTGTGGTGCAAGTCACAATCGCGTGTGACCTGTGCCACAGGCCATCCCTGCCCGCCGGATTGCATTCCGGCTCTTCAAGGGCGCGGGCCGACCGGCTGCTTGTCCTCGGACGGTTCCGGCGCCGGCACCGGCTCGGGCGCGCCGCTCTCCGCCGCCGCGGCATCCACGGCGCGGCGGACAGTCTCGCTGTCGAGGCCGTGCTCGTCCTGGTAGTGCTCCACCGACATACGGCCGTCGTACCACGCCCAATTCATCGGGTAGATGTCGGGGTCGAAGAACACCTGGTAGAAGTGCCAGACCAGGATGGCCAACGTGGCCAGGACAGCCTCGTAGAAATGGATGGCGGTGGCGACATCCAGCCACCACCGGGGAAACAAGTGTCCGACCTGCACCTTGAACCACAGCGCCAGGCCGGTGCTGGCCATTACCATCGTGCCCCAGACCAGGGCCCAGTACTCGGCCTTCTCGGCATAGTTGAAGCGCTTAAACTGCGGTCTGGAAACGTTGAAGCCGAGGTAGTGGAGCATGGTGTCGCGCGCGTCGAGCGCGTCCTTGGGCTCGGGGAGCATGCTAAACATGAGCTGCCGGCCCGCGGCGCTGAGGATCAGGTACGCGACGTGGTACAAGCCCACGGCCATCAGCACACCGCCGGCGGTGCGGTGCAGGATTCCGCGCACGGTCTCATTCAAGCTCAGCAACTCGGCAAACCAGGAGTCCGGATACTTCAGCGCGAAGCCGGTCAGCACCAGGACGAAGAAGCTGATCAGCAGCGTCAGGTGCTGCACCCGCTGATTCGCGTCCATGCGGCGCACGATGCGGCGGTGGGCGTCGCGGCGGAGCAGAGACTTGCGCCGCCAGATAATCAGGTTGTGCAGCAGCATGCCGCCGATGGTGAAGAGAATCAGCGTCAGGTACATGCGGCGGATCCAGCGCACCGCGACGCTGCCGATATCGGCGGACAGCGGCGCGTCCACGTGCACTTTGCCCTGGATGAATTTTTCGGTGACGCCCGGGTGGCACTGGCCGCAGGTCTTGATCAGGTTGGCGTGGTTGATGGTGGATTTCGGGTCGGAGGACGGCAAGATGTTGTGCGCGCCGTGGCAGCTGGCGCAATTGGCGACCACGTTGGATCCCGCCTTCGACGCCAGCCCGTGATAACTCGCCAGGTAGGTGCTGCCGCGACGGCCCTCGACACCGAACTCGCCCGCCAGGCGCACGCTCTCGTGGCAGCGCGCGCAGGTGCTGCGCGCCAGGTTGTAGGCGCTCACCGAAGATGCGGGATCGCTCGGCGCCTTGATGGTGTGAATGCCGTGACAATCGGTGCACACCGGGGCCTGCCAGTTTCCGCGCGTCACCGCCTGTCCATGAATGCTGCTCATGAACTCCTGCTCGACCTTTTCATGGCACTTGGCGCAGGTAAAGGGAACGTTGGCCTTGGCAATCGAGGACTTCGGATTGCCGCCGTTCAGGATCTCGTGCGCGCCGTGGCAATCGGTGCAGACCGCGGCCTTGCTTTTGTCGCCTTCTTTGGCGACCGATTTTCCGTGCACGCTCTCCTCGTAGTTGATGAACGGCTGCGCGCTGTGGCCGCTTGCCTCCATCACGAACTTCTGGCCGTGGCAGACGCCGCAGGTGGCCGGAATGTTGGAGCGATGCACCTTCGCCTTGGGATCGGTGGCGGGCAGGATCTGGTGCACGTTGCCGTGGCAATCCTGGCAGGAGGCGGCGAGTTTGTCGCCGCTCTTCACCGCCTGCGCGTGGAAGCCGCGATTATAGGCGGCGTCCTCATCGGCGTGACAGGTGGCGCACTTGGGCTTGGCGGGCGGCGTGTCGTGCGGCGCCGACTTGATGTCGGTGTGGCAGTCGGTGCAGGCGAACATGCCGTGCACCGAGCCCTTGAACTTCGCCTCCTCCACCGCCAGCGAGACCTGCTTGCCGCCCACTTCCTTGGTCAGGCTCGCGTCGGCGTGGCAAGCGAGACATTCGGCGTCGGTGATTTTCGGCTGTTTCGGCGGCTTCGCGGCCCACGAAATCGCGCTGAATAAGAGGAGTATGAATGCCAGCGCGATCGCCATCCGTGCACGGCTCGGTTTCAACATGCCAGGACCCTTCTCTCTGCGCACCGGGCTAGCGGTACGCGAACAGCATCGCGTAGATGATCCACACCACGATGCTGAAGCCGATGGACAACGCCACCCAGGCGAACACGCGAATGGTCTTCACCACGATGGCGGGCTGCGGATCCGCCAAATGCTGCTCCAGGCGGCCGCTGGCGAGCAACGCCTGGTACTCGCGCGGCTTGTCCCGCTTCAATTCCGCCAGCGGCATGTGCCCGGTGAACACGGTGGTGTCCATGGGAAATTTTTCCGGCCGCAGGTGGGTGTTGAAGAAATGGACGGTGAAGATGAACCCGGTGGCGAGCAGCGCCTCGTCGCTGTGAATGATGGTGGCGACATTGATGAACGACCCGGGAATCACCCGCGTGAAGAACACCGGAAACCACAGCGTCAAGCCGGTGGAGCCGATGATGAACACGCCCCAGAAGACGGCGAAGTAATCGAATTTTTCCCAGTACGTCCAGCGCCCGTACTGCGGCCGCTCGCCCTGCCCCACGAACCACTTCATGGTGGCGATGAACTCCAGCAGGTCCTGCTTCATGGGCAGCATGGAGTTCGGGCCCAGGATCAGCGCCTTCCACGATCCGTACTCGCGCTTCTTCAGTTTGAACAGATCGACGATGTGAGTGATGAAGGCGGCGAACATGATCACCGCGGCGGTGCGGTGAATGAAGCCGGCGGTCTGAAATCCGCCCAGCATGCGCGACATAAACCGCGCCCAGCCGGTGTAGGAAAATTTCAGCGACAACCCGGTCAGCGCCAGGGTGATGAAGCTGACGATCATGCAGGCGTGCAGCGCCCGGTGCAGGTGAGTGAAGCGGACGAATTCGCGGCGGTCGGGCGGCGCTTCCGGGCCCCATTCGTCGCTGGCGATCACCGCGGCGTCCCGCGCGGCGGCGGCGATCGGGGCCGCGGGTTTGGGTTCCGCAACGACGGTTTCGATCTGCTCTTTAGCGGTCGCCATCGTGCTTCTCCTCCGCCGTTTCTTGCTCGGCGGCTTTCCGTGCGGCTTCCTCGGCGCGCAGTTCGCGGCGCATCTGGAAGGCGCGCGGCAGCCACAACAACGTGTGCACGCCGCCGACGACGAACGTCCCCAGCAGCAGCGAGGTCATGCCCCAGAACGTCCAGAACAGGAACGGGTACTTCTTGGGATCGTGGTGGGTGGCGTGCGTCAGGTAGCCGGCGAAGCGCCGCGTCGCGCTGGCGTGGCATTTCTGGCAGGTCTGCACGACGTTGGCGCGGCTGAGGTGCGACCGCGGATCGGTGACTTTCAGGATGTCGTGCGCGCCGTGGCAGTCGTAGCACTTGGCAGTTTTCGTATAGCCGAGCCGCGATACTTTGCCGTGATACGTGTCGAAATACGTCTTGGCAATCTCGACGTGGCAGCGGCCGCACTTGGCCATGATGTCCAGCTTGAAGCCGTCCTCGTCGGCGCGCCGAATCTGGTGCGCGGTGTGGCAATCGTTGCACACCGGCAGCTCTTCCTTGGTGCTGGAAACGGTCCGCGAGTGAATGCTGTTGATGAACTGCTCCTGGATGCCGTGGTGACACTGGCCGCAGGTGGCGGGAAGGTTTTGCGGATTGACCGACGAATCCGGGTCCGACTTGGGCAACTCGCGGTGCGCGGTGTGGCAGTTGGTGCAGGTCGCCGTCACCGTCAGGCCGCTCTTCAGCAGGCCCTTGCCGTGAATGCTCTCCTGGTAGTGCGGGATGATGTCGTGCTGCACGCCGGTATAGCGCATCGCAGCCTTTTTGCCTTCGCGGTGGCAGCGCGCGCATAGCGTGGGGATATTGGTGGGGAAGGTCACCGATTCCGGATCGTGCTTGCCGAGCACGCGATGGGTGCCGTGACACTCCTTGCAGACGGGCGCGTTGGGGTCCTTCTTGGCGAAGAGCTGACCGTGCTTGCTGCGCTGATAGTCCTGCCCGATCTGCTCGTGGCATTTGGAGCAGTCCACCGCCGTGGTGATGGTCTCGCACGGACGCACGCGCGAGGCGTTCACTTCCGAGTGGCACTGGCTGCAGGCCACCTTGGCATGCCGCGAAGACGCCACCTCGGCAACGTGTACTGCCAACGGCCGCCCATCGCGCGATTTGAGGTTCTCGTTGGCGTGGCAGCGCATGCAGTCGGCGTCGGCCATGCCCTGGGTGTAGAAGACCTTCCGCACTTTGTGCGGCTGGTGGCAATCCACGCACGCCGGCAGCACGTGCGCCTCTTTCTCCCAAAGTTCACCCTTGATCGTCTTGCGGTGGACGTCCTCGATGCGCGCGTGGCATTTGGTGCAGGTCTTGGCGATGTTGGCCCGCGCGATCGAGGAGCTGGGATCGGTGTGCGGCAGGATGTTATGCGCCGTGTGGCAGGAGGCGCAGTTCGCCGCCACCACCAGGCCTTTCTTCAGCAGGGCCTCGCCATGCATGCTCTCCGCATAATTCTCAATGATGTTGTGCTGCTCGATCTTGCGCTGGGTCTGCACCGGCGTGCCCTCGCGATGGCACTTGCCGCAGGTGAACGGCACCTGCAGCGGCGACACTGGCGAGCGCGGGTCCTTGACCGAAAGGATGTCGTGGTTGCCGTGGCAATTCACACAGCGCGGCGCCAGCGCGTCACCGCGCGCCACGGCGCGGCCGTGCAGCGACTTGGCGTGCTGCTTGGCCTCCTCGCCGTGGCAGGCGCCGCAGTCCACTCTTTTCAGCGGCGTTTCGTGCGGCAGGTCCTTGCCCTCGAGATCGGCGTGGCAGTTGGTGCAGGCGAGCGATCCATGGATGGACGACGAAAACTTCTTCGCCTCGACGAACAGCGAAACCGTGCGCCCGGCGCGCTTGGTGGTGAGCGACTTGTCGGCATGGCAGGCCAGGCAGGTGTCGTTGGGGTTGTCCTCGGCCCGGGCGACGCCGCCGGCGAACAGCAGGGCCGCGGTGAACAGCAGCGCCAACGGGATTTGCGTCCGGGTCTTGGTGTGTCGCAATACGGTCATCCAGTACCTGCTCGACGTGCCGTGGTCGGCCCCGACCCTAGCGCCGGTGACGTACGTCACGCAGGCGGGGTCAACTCTACGTTCTCAGATCGGCGACCAACCGGCTGTGAGACGCCTCACGTCTGAAGGTGACTCCAGTCACCCCCGCTGTGGTCATCACTAGCGGGCGTGAGCCGCATCACCGGCGCAAGCGGCCCGCGCCGCAACCTGTCGCATCATGATGAATCGCCCGAAGAGCGGGGCATGCGGAGCAAAAAAGAGGGCGGCCGGTGGGCCGCCCTCGCAGGGTTGGTAAGTACATAACTACGAACTAGAAGTGGTACTCCAGTGTAGCCGAGAAGATGTGCGCCCTGTAGGACGGCTGATCCGCCCCCAGGAACAGCTGCTTCTGCAGGGCCGTCGCGGCGGTCGGGTCATTGGCAATGTTGAAGCTATAGGGATTTATGACACCGGTCTGCCAATCGCTGTTGCCGAACTGCCGGAAGATGTACTGGAACTTCGGCACCAGGTTCTGCGTCAACTTGAACCTGGCAACGGCACCAACCTCGTGAACTCGGTTGACATTCTGCGGATAACCGAAGTTCACGGCAGGATTGGCAGCCGTGTCCAGGCTCCAGTTCGTGAAATGCGTGTCGCAATAGGACGTCCCTGTCGTCCAGCCGTTGCCGATCTGGCAGTTCACACCATCGCTGTTTACGAAGCTCTGCGCCAGCGACAGGCTGTAATACAGGCTGAGGTCGAACTTCTTGGAAACAGTGATATCCGCTCCACCATAGTAGCTGTTAACCACATCCTTGTTGGCGGTCAGGAGGTCGTTGATCGGGTCGCACGAGCTGGGATAGACGAAGCCGGTGCCCGTGGGTGTACAGGTTGCGGGGGTGTTGAGTCCCCTCCCCTGGAGTATGGCGCCGGTGTTCTTCTCACGCCCGTACTCCGCGAACAAGACCACCTTGGGCGTCAGCGCGTAGTTGACATCGAAGCCGTAGTTCCGCCCGATGTTGTTCAGCAACCCATAGGCGTAATACGGTCCATAGATCGGTGTCGGCTTCGTGCCGGCCACTATCACCTGGCTATAGGTGGCATCCCCGAGCGGCACCAAACTGTTGACCGAGTTGCGCTGGTTGTAGTTGTCCTGCAGCGTTCCCCAGAAGGCCGAGAGGCTCAGCTTCTGAGTGGCATCCCACTGCAGCGACACATCGCCACGGTTACGAACGCGCGTGGATTGGTCGGGCATGCGCGCATACAGGTTGCTGGGATCGGCCTCGTAGGCCTCGGCGCCGCCTTGCGGCAAGCGGTTCTGGTGACGCGCCGAAACCCGCAGCAACAGATGCTTCTGCAGGTGCATGTCCAGCGCTCCGTAGAACGAACCCTCGATGGTCTCGGCAACTTCGCGGTTCGTGCGATCCATCCACCCCCGCTGATAGCCGAACTTCACCGAGTTCTTCTTGGTGAAGAACCAGGTGCCGCCCAAATCCAACAGCTTACTGGTGAACGAGCTTTGTTCGCCGGGACAGTAGTAGGTATAAGCAGCGTTAACAACATTCACGCTGCCGGGCCCCGCCACCGGGTCATAGCAGTTTGCCGTCGAACCGTGGAAGGAGCTGCTGATTAAGAACGAGGTGTCGGCCACCGTGGGCCTAACCAGCAAATCCGGAGTGTTGTTGTCGTAGCCATAATGTTGGTATTTCGCTGTGAATACCAGGTTCTTCGCGGCCTTGACTACGGCGGTGTAGTTCATGGCCAGCGTGCCCACTTTGCCGTTGAGATTCTGCGTCGGCAGGAAGCTCGGATAACCGGCCGGTGGGGTTGAGGTGAGATAAGTATTCGTCGTTAGAGGCTGGAAACTGGCCGTCTGGGACATCCACCCAGGAGTGATGTTAGCCATCAAGTGGATGTGTTTGCCAAGCTCGGCTGCACCCTGACTCACAAATTGCTGGTAGTTATTGTCCGGGTACAGATCCATTCGCCCCGTGGCCGGACCCACCGTGCTGCTCATGGTCGAAGTAACTTGGGTGAAAGTGTTCGAAAACGGGTTCATCACCACCATGTTGGGAGTGTCGTTCTTAAAGAACGACCCCTGGTACCCAAACAGTGCGTCCCAGTGCTTCTGACCAAACTCGGCGGTGACTTTGGCATTGTTGGTGTAGTAGTCGATCGACTCCGGCGCTTCCGCGGCGTAGCCAGTCGAGCCGTTGCCCATGACGAAGCCGATGGGCCGGGTGCCGAGCTGGTGCTCCCGCGAGAACACGGCAGAGATGTTCAGGTCGGGGTTGATGTTCCAGCTGAACAGACCAGTACCCGCTTTCCGGCTCTCCTGTTGCGTAAAGTATGTGGCACCGGCTGCCGCGCTGCTCAACGCGTTGGAAATGGCGCTGACAGAGGGGGTGACCGTACATCCATGGGACGCACTAACACTGCCGCAGAGGGCGCCGAACAGCGTGCTCTGCAGCGCAGGATTCACGTTCCATGCGCCCCCGCCGCCACTGAACAGCGTACGCGTGGTACCGCTGAAGATGTGCGGCGTCTCGTCAAAGCGGAATTGGGCCTTGTAGTGGCCGTATTGACCGAGTGTAACCAGGACGGTCTGATCTCGACCCAGAGTTCCTCCCTCAAAGGCGAGGCCGTTGCTGGCCGACTGAATTTTGAGATAGCTCGTGGAGCCAAGAAAGGTATCGCTTTGGTAGTTGAATTTAGGAATGTAGAAGGCGTTTCGATAATCGTAATAAGTGTTGAGGCCGGAGTTCAACAGATCGGGACGGAAATTGTTGCTGAACGGAACGTCACCCGGATTGGTGCGACCGTAAACCGTTCCCGTGACCCCGCGGAAGCCGAACTCCACGACGCCGCGCTCGGGAGCCTGTTCCTGTGCCATAACCGCAGCCGGAACAAGCAGGAGCGCGAGCAGTGTACAAAGCGCAAACAGCTTGAAAAGTTTCATTGCTCTCTCCTATCTCCTAGCGCAAAAAGAATTTACCCGACGGGGCGTTGGTCCCGTGGATTTTGGAGTGGCAGTTCGCACAGCCACGGTTCGTGGTCTTGTTGGGGTAGCCCATGGGCTTACCAGCGTTGGAGACATTGCCCAAGGGGTAGCCGATTGTTCCCGTCCCGTGCGCGAATTCGTTGTGGCACTCTTGGCAGAGCCGCGGAATGCGCGTTTTCAGCAACTGCGGGTTGGTGGAACCATGCGCCTCGTGACAGGTGTCGCAGTTTTCCGTCACTGGCGGATGCGCCCAGAGGAAGGGGCCGCGCCGCTCGGCATGGCAGCTATAGCAGTTCTCGTTCACGGTGGCCTGCTTCAGTTGTGCCGGATTGGGCGAGCCGTGCGGGTTGTGGCAACTGGTGCAAGTGACTTTGCCTTCGCGGAACGGCATGTGCGAAGAGCGCTGCAGTTGCGCGCGCCGCATCTGGTGGCACTGCAAGCAGAGCTCGGTCTCGGGCTTGACCAGACCTCCGGTGTCCTTCAGCGGTTCAGTCAAGAATGTCTCGCCGGCCAGTGATCTCTTCAGCTGCTGCTTTACGTTGTGGCAGTCGACGCACCGCATACCGCGCGATTCGTGCGGGCTGCCGGCCCAGAACATGCGGTTACCTCTCTTGTGGCACTGCACACAAGACTGGTTCTGTTCTTCGACTGAGTTCCGGGTGTCTTTGCCATAACGGACAGGGATGGTGTCCTTGCCGCCGCCGGCTTCCACGTGAGCCCTGCCGGGTCCGTGGCAAGATTCGCATCCGAGTTTTTCGTCGGCTGTGTGGGGCTTGGCAAAAACCTTGCCCATCACCGTGTTCTTCATGCGACGGTTTTGATCATCATGGCAAGAGATACAGATGTCACTACCGACGTAGTCGCCGCCGACGGCCGGGGCGGGGGCCGCCTTGGGCTGCGTGCCGGCGGTGCTGACGCCAGTCACTACCAGCATGACCAGCATCACAGCGGCCAGAGAGACCGCGAACCGCTTAAGATTTTTGAATTCGTCCATTGCAATTAGCTCCTAGGCAGCACCGGGGCGGATCCGCATCGGACCCCGGACCTGCAGCGACAGCATCGGACAACTGTGAGCGGAGAGGCTGTGAGGCCGCTCACATAGCTGAGTGATCCAATTCTTCCGGCCGGACATGCCCCTGTGCCGTAACTCACGGCGCCTTGCGACCTTCCCGCACCAGCAAAAACGCCCGCCGGAGCGGGCGTCTGCAGGATCCTCGGTGATCTGTCAGTTGCTGTGCGCGGCGGCGTGCGAGGCGGGGTGCACCAGGTGGGGCCGGCGCGCGCGCGACAGTCCGATCGACCGCACCCGGTCATACGCCTGGTGCAGGTCCTGGCTGAGCAGGTGAACCACCTGCAGGCAGGCCACGCGGTGTTCGCGCAGGAAGTGCAAAAGGTCTTTGCGGCGGACAAAGGCTACCTGCGAAGCGTCCAGCATTTCCACGGTCACTTCGTAGGGTCGCCCCGCCATGCTGGCGCTCAGGCCCAGCACCTCGCCCGGCCCGGCAACGCGCAGCATCAGGCGCTTGCGAGCGTCGGAACACACCGAGAGCTTGGCGCGCCCTTCGCACAAGACATAGATTCCCCGCGGCTGTTTGCCTTCGGCGAACAAGATCGCTCCGCGCGGCACCCTCGTGGTGGTCTTAATGGAGTCGAATGCCTGTAGCGCTTCGGCCGGCAAGTCGCAAAAAACTCGGTCCGGCCGCAGCTCGCAGGTGAAGCAGCTCTGGTTCTTGGCGCTTTCCATAACACTGGAATCATGCTTGCTGCGGGGAACCAAAACAGTGACTGCTATCACCGTTTATAGTGATGCATAACCTGAAAAGCAACGCTCGGAGCGGATTTCGGCAGGAACTAGAAGGACGCTTCCTCCGCCGCATCCGGTCATGGCGCGGCGGAGTTCGGGCGAAGACTGGCGACGTCCCTAGACGCTGGCCAGGGCTTTCAAGGCCGCCTTGTTGCGGATCAGCAACGTCGAGCCCTTGGCGTGCACGATCTGCCGCTTCTTCAATTCGGCGAACAGACGGGTGACCGTCTCGCGCGAGGTCCCGATCATCTGCGCGATCTCTTCGTGCGTGAGCGCCATCTTCACGCGCGGCTCCTGCTTGTTCGCTTCCCCGTTTCGCGAGCTCCATTCCAGCAGCAGCTTGGCCAGCTTTTCCGCCGCCGAGTGGGAAAGCCCCAGCGAGCGGATCTCGTGGCAAGCGGTGTTGTACTTGTCGCTCAATTGCTCGGCGACGCGGAAGCAGGCTTCGCTGTGCTCGCGCAGGAAGCGCAGAAAATCCTCGCGCTTGACGAAGTTCACCTGGCAGGGATCGATCGTCTCCGCCGTGAGTTCGTACGGTTTGCCGGAAACGGTGGCGCTGAGCCCGAGCACTTCGCCGGGTTCGGCGATTTTCAGGATCAGCGTTTTTCCGTCGGTGGAACAGATGGAGAGTTTCACCCGGCCTTTGCAAAGAACGAAGATTCCCCGGGGAGCCTGGCCTTCGACAAACAGGACTGCGCCCTTGGGATAAGCACTGGCGTATTTAATGGCTTCGAATGATTGCAGGGCGGCGGTGGGCAGATCGCAGAATATCCGGTCGGCCCGCATTTTACAGGTGAAGCAGCTTTCTATGATATCGAGTCCATAAGGTGATAACACGACACAACCCCCTGTGACATTCCATCTTACCCTTCCGGTCAAGGAAAAACTTCGAGGGGCCGTCCGGCGCTCCGAACGGACGTTCGTGCGCGCCTGCGGAAACCCGCATGGACACAGGGTTTCCGCCGTTTTCCGGCGCACGCTCCACAGCCGCTTGGCAATCCGTTCGGCTTCTGATGAAATGGCTGGGTATGAGGCGAATGTCGCTCCTGATTGTGACCTTGCTCACCGCATCGGTGTACATGCGAACCGCGGAAGACGCGCATCAAATCTGGGGTTTCGGCGGTTCCGCGCGTTTCACCGCCGGTGCTGACGCGACAAATTACGCTGCGCCTCCGGAGGGAGCCATGCAGGTCAACAGTAAATTGATATCCCCTGGCGGCGAATTCCCAAAACGGGAAACATGCGACGGCCAGAATACCTCCCCGCAACTGGCTTGGAGCGGCGCCCCGCCGGCCACGAGGTCGTTTGCCTTGATCCTCGACGATCCCGACGCTCCCGGCGGCACCTTTACCCATTGGGTGGTGTGGAACATTCCCGCCGGCACGCAGGAGTTGCCGGAGAACCTGCCGAAGACCGCGGAATTGGCGGACGGCGCCCGCCAGGGCCGCAACGATTTCGGCAAGGTCGGCTACGGCGGACCGTGTCCTCCGCCGGGGAAGCCGCACCGCTATTTCTTCCGTTTATTTGCGCTCGACAACGCGCCCGCGGTCAAAGCAGGCGCCGGCCGCGGCGAACTTGAGCGCGCCCTGCAAGGGCATATTCTTGCCCGCGGCGAACTGATGGGGCACTACGCGCGTTGACCGCCTGCCGCTGTAGTTGACAAGTTAATCCACAAAGGTAACCGCGCCTGGTTACGCCCGCTATCTTTCCCCTTTTATCGTGTCGCGATAGGTTATGCGGCAGTTGGGTCACATCGTCGCTCAAGGGCCAAAGGGGCGCGGCCCGGCAAACCTGCCG
>JAIQGF010000020.1 GCA_020072845.1 Terriglobia bacterium | reverse complement strand
AGAACGAGATTGGCAATACGAACAGCCGCTATAAATTCCGTCTTGGCATAAAGGAATTTATGGATGCCTGGTGTTGTCAGGGACCCGCCCATCATTGCGCGATAGGAGTGGGGCATATAGGATCCAGGATCCGGAAACTTGCCAGTATCCTGGGCATCGAAAGCATCCAGGTGGCCTGAGAGAACAGACAAAAGCCTCGCAGAGCTGCCCAAGAAGCTTGCCATCGAGGCGACGAAGGCGAACAAGTCGGTCATCGAGCAGATGAAGGCCGCCTCGGTGCGCCGCCTGCAGAAGGACAAGGCGGACGCCGAAGCGCTGGCCGCTCAAATCGCGGGCGTCACCATCACCTTCCACCGCCGCTCGGGCGAGCACGAGCAGCTCTTTGGCTCCGTGACCTCAGGCGACCTGGCCGCCGAGCTGGAAAAGAAGGGCTTCAACATTGACCGTCGCAAGATCCAGCTCGACGAGCCGCTCAAGACCCTGGGCGAGTTCAAGGTCCCGGTGCGCCTGTTCAAGGATGTGACGGCGCAGATCAAGGTCGAAGTGCAGAAGGAAGCGGAGCCGGAACAGTAGTTTTGAGTTTCAGTTTCAGTTGCGCGGGGCTTCGGCCCCGCGCATTATTCTTTCCATGAAAGCGATCTCGCGGTTCATCATTGCGCTGCTGTTGTTGATCGCGGGCCTGTGGACGCTGCTGGCGAATTTCGCCGGCAACATGAACCTGAACGTCGCCTGGCCGTTGAGTTCCTGCTCGTTTGAGGTCTCCGGATCGGCGAAGGGCGTCAGAGTGGTCGCCGCCCTTGCCTTGCTCGTCGCCGCCGTCTTCGCTTTTCTCTGGGCGCTGATCTCGGCCATTGCCCGGCGCCTGCGAACCCCCGCACGGGATGTCCCACCGACCCAGTCGCTGCCCAAGGCGTAGGCAAAAAGATATATTCTTTCCAGTAATTTAGCTGTCATCCGCCGGTGTGCGGCAACGCTTAAATTGCCGTTCGCGGCAGGTAATGCACGGTTGCGATGATTCTGCTTACCATTCGGCCCACGCCACGTCCAAAGCATTGGCAGTGAATTGATTGGCTCCGATTGTAAAAAGCCGTACAGGGGAGTTATCCCGAGGTTGGCGTGCCAGACTCAGAGCGGAGCAGACGTGGAGACGAACCCATGCCGGCCGAAGCGGCGGCAGTCCCATTTCCGGGTGGCGAGCTGAAACGCGTGGAGCAGGCCCGCAACAATGACGCCTGGTCCAGTCGGGGGCGCATGGCAAGCAGTGGTATCCGGCGGGTGGACGACACGGTCCTGATCCGCGAAGCGCAAGCGGGCAATCGCGGCGCTTTCGAGGAACTGGTCCGCCAGTACGATCAGGCGGTGCTGCGCCTGGCCTTGCACCTGACCGGCTCGGAATCCGACGCGCAGGACATCTACCAGGAAGCATTCCTGAAAGCCTACCGCTCGGTCGGCAAATTCCGCTTCGAGTGCTCTTTCTATACCTGGCTGTACCGCATCGTGACCAATCTCTGCCTCGACCACCTGCGGAAAAGACAGGTCCGCAAGGAAGACGCGCCGGTGGCCACCGACTCCGAGGGCGAGGAATACAGCGTGATCGACCGCGTGGCCGACGATCGCGCCCACAGCAATCCGGAGCACGACCTGATGCGCCGCGAGTTGGGATCGCGCATCCACTCCGCTTTGGGCAGGCTCTCCGGGCGCGAGCGCATGGTTTTTGAATTGAAGCATTACCAGGGACTGAAGCTGCGCACCATCGGTGAAATGCTGAATACCACCGAGGAGACGGCGAAGAATACGTTGTTCCGGGCCACGCAGAAGCTGCGCGCGTCCCTGGCGGAAATGAGATGACGGTATGAACTGCGAATGGGTCAAAGCGAACATCACGCTGTACGTTTATGACGAGCTGCCCGACGACAGCCGCTACGAGCTGGAGCAGCACGTCAGCCGATGCGGCGCCTGCGCCTCGGAGCTCGAGATCGTGCGCGCCTTCCGCACCACCATGTCGGCGACGCCGCCCGTGGAGCCCACGCCCAATCTGCTCGCCGCCTCGCGCATGCGTTTGCAGGAAGCGCTGGAGACGGCCGAACCGCAGCGCGGGTGGCGGCTGATCGATCCCATGGTTTGGCTGCGGCAGATGAAATTCTCGCCGGCGCTGGCGGCGGTGCTGCTGATCCTGGGATTCGCCGGCGGCATTGGGACGGCGTGGCGGCTGGTGCCGCGCATCGGCGGTCAACTCGTGGGATCAGGAACCGGGACGGCCCCGGCGGAGGCCTCGATTGCCGGCATTCGCGAGATCAGTCAGGTCCCGGGGAGCGGCAAGGTGGAAATCAAGTACGACACGGTCACGCCGCAGCGTGCGGAAGGCTCGCTCAACGACGAGCGCATCCAACAACTGCTGCTGTTTGCCGCGCGCAACAACTACAACCCCGGGGTGCGTCAGAACTCGGTGGACTTGCTGTCGCAGAAGCCCGATGAATCGCGTATCCGCGAGATGTTGAAGGCGTCGTTGCTCTACGACACCAACCCCGGCGTGCGCCTGAAGGCGCTGGAATCCCTGGCGCCCTACATCAAGGAAGATACCGGCGTGCGCGATGCCATCCTGCAAGCGTTGCAGAACGACACCAATCCGGGCGTCCGCGCCGAGGCCATTAGCTTCCTGCAACCGGTACGCGCCGACGGCGCCGTGCGGATGGTGTTGCAGAAGCTGGCCGCGGAGGAGCGCAGCGACTTTATTCGCGAGCAGGCGGGCCGCATGTTGGCCTCCCTGCCGGAAATTGATTAATGCGATTCCAGGCTCACGCCTGAAGACCGACGACGGAAGACTGGATTTTGGGGGAGATCGGAGAATCGAAGTGAAACGCATTCCTAAATTCGCGCTGCTGGCTGCGACGATCGTCATCGCCGCCTTGCCGGTGTTCGCGCAGACCAGTAATTCGAGCAGCAGGATCTATCGTGACGGCAATGCCTGGGTGGAGGAGATCACCGGCAGCATGCCGGCTCCGGCCTCCTTGCGGGTGAACACCGACATGGGCGCGATCACGGTGCAGGGCGGAACCCAGAATGACGTGACCTACACCATCCGCAAGCGCATCCACGGCGGCTCGGAAGAGGCCGCCCGGCGCGACCTGGCGGGTTTCGGCGTCAGCGCCGCCAAACGCGGCGACGCCGCCGTGATCGAAGGCACCACGGAACGGCGCCACGGTCGCTTGTCGGTGGAGTTCCACGTCCAGGTTCCGCGCGACCTGCAGCAGGTGCGCGCCGACACCGAAGGCGGCAGCCTGAGCCTGCATAACCTGTCAGGACGGGTGACGGCCCATTCGGGGGGCGGAAGCATCTCGCTGGGCGATATCGCCGGGGAGATTACCGCCGACACTGGCGGCGGCAGCATCGAGGCGGCCAACTCCACCAATATGCTGAGCCTGCGCACCGGGGGCGGCAGCATCAAGATCACGGGTTCGAAGGGCAAGGTCAACGCCAGCACCGGCGGCGGCAGCATCAGCGTCGGAGGAGCATCGCAAGCGGTGACGGTATCCACGGGCGGCGGCAGCGTGCAGGTACAGCAGTGCGGCTCGGAACTGTACGTCTCCACCGGCGGCGGCAGCATTAACGTCGGCGAGGTCAGCGGCAAGGCCAAGCTGATCACCGGCGGCGGCAGCATCAAGCTGACCTCCGCCAGCGGGCCGGTGGTCGCCAACACCGGTGGCGGCGGTATCGAACTGTACAAGCTGATGCAGGGCGCGCGGGCCGAAACCGGCGCCGGACCCATTACCGTCGAGTTTCTCGGCATGGGCACCGATTCCACCCTGCGAACTTCCGTGGGCGACGTGATCGTTTACGTCGGCCCGCAGGTCAAGTTGACCGTCAAGGCAGAGCTGGACATGGCCAATGGCCACCAGATTCGCTCCGATTTTCCCGACCTGAAAATCACCACCGATGGCGGTAACTACGGACCGAAAAACTATTACGCACAGGGGTCGTTGAATGGCGGCGGCTCGGTGTTGAAGGTGCGCACCATGTCGGGCAACATCGAATTCCGGCGCGCTAAATGATGTGCGGCAATGCTGAATGAGCTTGAAGTTCTCAAGCTGTGAGTTTCGGGTTTTACATTTGATCTTAGGCCACAGGCCTTGGGTATTCGCCTAACGCCTAAAACCTGTTGATGTACACGCTGGGGGGCAAGGGAGCACAGAGGAAGACTATGAGCAGGATCACGCGGTTCGCCATCATTTCGGTTGTTCTGGGCGCGCTGGCCGCGGCCCAGGAAACGCCGGCGCCCGCTGCCCCCCCGGCGCCGCCCGCGCCGGTGGTCAAGGCGCGCCCCTCACCCGCCCCGGTAGCAGTGGCAGTAGCGGCAACGGCGGCCAAACCGGCCAAGCCAAGCTCTTATCTTGGAGTTGATATCCGTGACGTGACCCACGATCGCATGGCGGCCCTGAAGTTGAAGGACGCGCGCGGCGTGGAAATCACCATGGTCGACGGCGACGCGCCCGCGGGGAAAGCCGGGCTGAAGGAGCACGATGTCGTCCTCTCGTTCAATGGGCGCAACCTCCAGGGCAGCGAGGATCTCCGCAAGCTGATTCGCGAAACGCCGCCGGGGCAGACGGTGGAACTGGGCATCAGCCGCGACGGCAAGCCGATGACCATCAAAGCGCAATTGGCCGACCGGCGCCGCGTGGTGGTCATGGCTCCTCGCGTCGAGATCTCCAGAATCCGGATCCCGCGCATCGGGGTTCCGATCATCACCACCTTGTCGAGCCGCAATGGCGTCCTGGTGGAAAACCTGACGCCGCAGTTGGGCGAGGTTTTCGGGGTGAAGGACGGCGAAGGCGTGCTGATCCGCTCCGTCGAAAAAGGCAGCCCCGGCGAGGCGGCGGGCCTGCGCGCCGGAGACGTGATTGTCCGCGTCGGCAATCAGAAGGTGGCGGGTACCCCCGACTGGAATCGCCTCATGCGCGAGCAGAAGGCGGGCCCGGTGCAGCTCGGGATCATGCGCGATAAGCGGCAGCAGACGCTCTCGCTCACAGTCCCGGAACACAGCCGCGAGCAGTCGGACACTTTTCCGGGCATGGAAGAATTCCCCTTGAACATGGAAGACTTCGGGCACAACATGCAGGATTTCAAGCTCGAAATGAGGGATCTGCAACGGCTGCAGCCGGAGATCGAGCGCTCCATGCGCGAGGCGCAGGAAAAGATCCAGCGTGAACTGGAGCGCAGCCAGCGCGACTGGGAGCGCTCGGCGGAACGAGCCCAGCGCGAAGCCGAGCGTGCTCAAGAGCAGGCCCAGCGCGCGCAAGAGCAGGCCCAACGCGCGGCGGAACGCGCCCAGCGCGCGCAAGAGAAGGCCCAGCGCGAGGCCGAACGCGCGCAAGAGCAGGCCCAGCGCGACCAGGAGAAAGCGCCGCCGGAGGCGCCCACCAATCCTCCCGCGCCGCCCGCGCAACCGCCCTCGCCTCCGCAATGATCATTCGCCGTCATTCTTCAGGCCGCGAGCCGTCGCGGCCTTTGCTTTTTCCCCTGCCTTCCCCGCTGGTGCGCCGCGCAGTCATATAATCCATGAACCATCAACCAGAAGGGGTAATTCGCAATGAAATGGGCGGCATTCGTGCTCCTGGTCGGCGCGACGGCATCAGCGTGCGCGCAATCTGCGGCGGTACCCAAGGAAGTTCAAACCGTCTATCCCGACGCGCACGCTCTCTATGTCGATCTGCACCAGCACCCGGAGTTGTCTTCGCACGAGACCCAAACGGCAGCCAAGCTCGCCGGCCGCTTGCGCAGCCTGGGTTACGAAGTCACGGAGCACGTCGGCGGCGCCGGCATCGTCGCCATTCTCAAGAACGGTCCCGGGCCCACGGTCATGCTGCGCACCGAACTCGATGCCCTTCCGGTGGAAGAAAAAACCGGCCTCGCCTACGCCAGTAAGGTCCGGACCAAGGATGACCGCGGGCAAGATGTCGCGGTCATGCACGCCTGCGGGCACGACCTGCACATGGCTTCCATCGCGGGCACGGGCGCGATCATGGCGCAGAGCAGGACGACCTGGCACGGCACTCTGATGCTGATCGGGCAGCCGGCCGAGGAAACCATCGGCGGCGCCGATGGCATGATCAAGGACGGCTTGCTGACCCGTTTTCCGCGGCCGGATGTGGCCGTGGCGCTGCACGTCGGCAATGAGCTTCCGGCCGGCAAGGTGGGAGTCGTGCCCGGCATCTACGACACCAACTCCGACTCCCTGCGCATCACCATCTTCGGCAAAGGCGGGCACGGATCGGCGCCGCACACGGCCATCGATCCGATCGTGATCGCTGCCCGCACCATCCTCGCCCTGCAGACCATCCCCTCTCGCGAGGTGAAACCCGGCGAGATGACGGTGATTACCGTCGGCTACATGCGCGCCGGCACCAAGAACAACATTATTCCCGACCAGGCCGAACTTGGGCTGACGGTGCGCACCTACAAACAGGACATCCGCAAGCAGGTGCTGGCGGCGATTGCCAGGATTACCAAGGCGGAAGCGCAAGCAGCCGGCGCGCCGCGCGAGCCGTTGATCGAGCGGCTCGAGTTCACCGACGCTGTCTATAACGACCCCGCGCTGGCGCAGCGGCTCAGGTCTGCGCTTGAATCTACGCTGGGCAAGGACAATGTCGTCAGTGAGGAGCCGCAAACGGCGTCGGAGGACTTTTCGTATTTCGTTAAGCAGGGTATCCCGGGCTTCTACTTCAACCTGGGAGGCGCGGATCCGGAGAAGCTGGCCCAGGCCAAGGCGGCGGGAACCACGCTGCCGTCCAACCACTCTGCCCTGTTTGCACCCGACGTGGAGCCGGCCTTGGAAACCGGCATTACCGCGGAAGTCGCCGTGTTGCGGAACCTGCTGAACGCGTCGGCGGAAGAATTGCGGAAGCTGACGGCACAATCGGCCTCACGCCAGTGAAACAACAAGTGATCGGTGGTTGGTGGCCGGTGGCCAGCATCACCCGACGACTGGCCACTGACCACTGGCCACTGATCACTTCATGCCGTCGTCGCCAGCCCGGATCCGGCAAGCTGTACGCGGTTGCGCCCGTGCTGCTTGGCAAAGTAGAGCGCGTCGTCGGCGGCTTTGACCAACTCGTCGCGGGTTCTGCCATTCGCCGGGAAGCTGCACACGCCGGCCGTGATGGTCACCGGACGAGGCACGCCGGGAAATGACCAGCCTTCCACCACCTTGCGCAGCTTTTCCGCGACCGCGTGGGCGTGCTCGCCCGATGTCTGCGGCGCCAGGATGACGAACTCTTCCCCACCGTAGCGGCAGGCGATGTCCACCTTGCGCAGGTTGTGCGCGAAGATGGTGGACACCTGGCGCAGCGTTTCGTCGCCCAGCAGGTGGCCGAATTCGTCATTCAGCTTCTTGAAATTATCAATGTCGACCATGATCAGCGAGAGCTCGTTCTCATAGCGCTGGGCGCGCTCGATCTCCTCGGCCATTCTCATCTCGAAGTAGCGCCGGTTGAAGATGCCGGTGAGCCCGTCAACATAGGCCAATTGGCGGACTTTCTCGAAGTAGCGCGCGTTCTGGATGGCGGCGGCGCAAATGTCCGCCACCGACTCCAGCGGCTGCGCGTCGGCCGGCGAAAACGCGTTCGTCTGCGCGCTTTCCACCGCCAAGACGCCCAGCGTCTCTCCCAAGGAGATGAGCGGCAGGCACATCTCCGAGCGCGTCTCCTCGAATCCCGGGACATAGCCCTCGACGCCGCTGACATCGTTTTCCGTCACCAGCTTTCCTGAGGCGATGGCGCGCGCGCACAACCCCGCCAGCGGCATCTCGGTGCCGGTGTGGATGCGCGGTGTCAGGCGGCCTTCATGCGCCCGCACCACCAGCATGCCGTCCTCCAGCAGCAGCATGGCAACGTGGTCCACGGCGAACGATTGCTGGATGAAGTGACACGATTTCTGCAGCAGCTCGCCGATGTCGAGCACCGCCGTGGTCTGCCGCGCGATGGCGTTGATTGCCTCCAATTGCGCCGCCTTGCGCTGCTCGTTCGAGTACAGCTTGGCGTTCTGCAGGGCGATCGACGCCTGGGTGGAGAACAGCGTCAGCAGGTCGATGGCTTCCGTGTCGAAGAATTCTTCCTGGTCGCTCTGGCAGTCGAGCACTCCGACCACCTCGTCGCGCACGATCAGCGGTACCGCCAGCTCCGACTGGGTGCTGGGAATCGACATGATGTAGCGCGGGTCGCTGCTGACTTTGGGCGCGTAGATCGGCCGCTTCAGCTTGGCCGCAGTCCCGATCAGCCCCCTGCCCAGCGGGATGTCCATCTCCACGCTTTCGCGGTTCCACCCGGTATGCGAGCGGACGTGCAGCATGTTCTTGTCCGCGTCCAGCAGCACGACCGCAACCCGGTGCAGATGAAAATAATCCCCCAGGATGGAGAGAATCTGGCTCAGCACCTCGTCCAGGTCGAAGGTCGAAATCACCGCCTGACTGGCGTCGTAGAGGATGGCAATCTTCTGCATGCGTCGGTGCCCGGGCGACGTTGAGGGAAAAATGCCAGCCGGGAAGAGGAATCTAGTTTATCAGCAGCACTACCTGCCCGCACCTGCCCTTTTTCTGCGCCACACCAGCTCGATTAAGCCGAACACCACCAGGCACACCCAGAAGTCGACCGCCAGCCCGAGGTCGATCCGCGCAATCCCATGTCGTCCCGCGGCCGGCAGCCACGGCATGATCACCAGGAAATAAATCGCGTTCCCGACCACCACCGCGACCAGAGACCTCAGTAAATTAGTACGCACTGTCCGATTTCGATGCACGCGGTCAGCTCTCAGCCCTCAACCTTCAACCATTGAATTGTAGGCCCGGCGCCCTCGCCGACATACACTCGCAACTCACAACTCAGAACTCGCAACTCATTTGCTATAAAATCACCGCCTTGATGCAGCCCACCATTCTCTCCTTCGAAGACGCACGCCGCGGGGTGGAGCAAGCCGCGGCGCAAGTCCATCCTCCCGAAGCCGAGCGGTGCGAACTGCTCCTCGCCGGCGGCCGCGTGCTCGCCGAATCCGTGCTCGCCGACCGCGACTTCCCGCCATTTGCGCGCGCCACCCGCGACGGTTACGCGGTCCGCTCCGCGGATGTCGCCAGCGTCCCGGCTCGCCTGAAGCTGGTCGGAGAAATCCGCGCCGGCGGGCCGCCGCAAGCGCTGGATATCGAACCGGGCCAGGCAGTCGAGATCATGACTGGAGCGCCCGTCCCGGTCGGCACGGATGCCGTCGTCATGGTTGAATACAGCTTGCGCACCGGCGACACGGTCGAGATCCAACGCAGCGTGGCCGCGGGAGAGAACATCGTGCCCGCGGGCGCCGAAGCCAAGCGCGGAGAGGTCCTGCTGTCCCCGGGCACGCGCCTTAACCCCGCCGCCATCGCCGTCGCCGGCTCATGCGGCCGCCACCGACTGCATGTCTACAAGCGTCCGCGCGTGGCGATCCTTTCTACCGGCGATGAACTCGTGGACATCGCCGCTGAGCCCGCCGCCAACCAGATTCGCAATTCCAACAGCTACTCGCTGGCCGCGCAGGTGCACGCCGCCGGCGGCGTGCCGGTCGTACTGCCGATCGCACCCGACGAATTGGAGCGCTTGCGCCATCTGGTGCGGCAGGGGCTCACCAGCGACCTGCTGCTGCTCTCCGGCGGCGTCAGCGTGGGCAAGTACGACCTGGTCGAGCAGGTCCTCGCCGAGCTGGGCGCGGAATTTTTCTTTACCGGCGCACACATCCAGCCGGGGAGGCCAGTTGTCTTCGGTCGCGCGCCCGCGCGCCCCGGCGCTTTGCCCACGCATTTCTTCGGACTGCCGGGGAATCCTGTCTCGACCATGGTCTGCTTCGAATTATTCGCGCGCCTGATGGTGGAAGCGCTCGCCGGCGCATCTCCACGAAGGATGACGTTCACCCAGGCGCGCTTGCGGTACGACGTCAAGGTCAAAACCGGGCTCACGCGCTTTCTCCCGGCCCTGCTGAGCGGTGAATATGAGCGTAGCGAAGTTGAACTGGTGAAATGGCAAGGCTCGGGCGATATGGCCGCCACCGCGCGCGCCAACTGCTACCTGGTCGTCCCGCCCGACCGCGAAATGCTGGCCGCCGGCGACATGGTTTCCCTGTTGCTGGTGTAACTGCTTGCATTCGGGTGGAGCAGGGCTTCAGCCCTGCTGTTCAGCCGCTAATGTGAACGGCCTTAGCCGCTGAGGCAGCCAACTGAAACTGAAACTCGAAACTGAAACTGTTTTAGGACTACCATGGTGCGGTGGACGAGAAGAAGCTGTTCTGGATCATTTTCGTCATCCTGAGCCTGATCGCCGATTTCGTGCTGCCGCTGCTGTGGGGCCTGGTAGCGACCATCCCCATCCTGTTTTTCAGTTGGTGGCTGGTGTACCGTAGCGGTTGGATTACCTGAATTGCCGAATTGTCGAATTGCAGAATTGGCGAATCGTCCGGCATTTTCGTCGTTTGTTAGCGGCCAACGGATTGACCAGCGGTTTGCAGGAGCTAATCGCTAAGAGCTAATGGCTAAAAGCTTTTCCCACTACGACAGCACTGGCCGCGCCCGCATGGTCGACGTCTCGCAGAAGGCCGCCACCCACCGCGAAGCCGAGGCCACCGCCTTCGTCGCCATGTCGCCGGCGGTGGTGAAGGCGCTGGCGAAAAATCCCAAGGGCGATCCACTGGAAGTGGCGCGGGTAGCGGGAATCATGGCCGCCAAGCGCACCGCGGAACTGATTCCGATGTGCCATCCGCTGCCGCTGAGCGTGGTTGACGTGCAGGCGCACGTGCGGCAGAATGGCGTCGCCATTGCCTCCCGAGTGACGACGACCGCCGTCACCGGCGTCGAAATGGAAGCGCTGGTGGCCGCCAGTGTCGCTGCTCTGACGGTGTACGACATGTGCAAGGCGCTCGACAAAGGCATCGCGATCCGCGAGATCGTGTTGCAGAAGAAGTCAGGCGGAAAAAGCGGGGAGTACAGGCGCAAGGCTCAAGGCGCAAGGCATCAGGCAAGAGCTGATCGACTGAAAGACCGATAGACCGACAGACTACTTCATGCCATCCAACGTCAAAGTCCTTCTGGTCGACGACAACCCCATGGTGCTGGGGATGCTGCGGCAGGCGCTCGCCCCGATGGCCAACCTCAGCACCGCCGGGGATGGCGCCGATGCCCTGCTGAAGATCATTGACGAGCCCTTCGACCTGATCATCAGCGATTACCAGATGCCCGGCATGGATGGCCGCGCCCTGTTCGACAAGATCAAGGCCCGCGCCTCCACCGCGCGCATTCCCTTCATCATCATTGCCACCAAGGGCGACATCGACGAAAAGCTCAAGGTGCTCCAGGACAAGGTCGAAGACTTCATCGAGAAGCCCTTCTTCGTCAAGGAAGCGGCGGGAAAGATCAAGCGCATCATCGACAAGATCGCGCTGGAGAAACTGGCCAGGGAAGCGCCTACCGCCGACGGCAAACTGCGCGGCAGCCTGGCGCAGATGAACGTCATTGACCTGCTGCAGTCGCTCGATCTCGGTCATAAGAGCTGCCTGCTCACGCTCACCAACAACGGCGACCGCTGCGAAATCTACTTCCACGACGGCCAGATCAACCACGCCGTCTACGGCGGCCTGAAAGGTGACGAGGCCGTGTTCAAGGTCCTGAGCTGGACCGGCGGCAACTTCCAGATTGACTTCAACGGCAACAGCGATCAGAAGTCCATCTCGCGCTCCACCCAGGGCCTGCTCATGGAAGGCCTGCGCCTGCTCGATGAATCCAGCCGGGAAGCCGAAGACAACGTGCTGGAAGCGTGATTCCCCGCTAGACTGACAGACCGATGCCATTCACCGCCGCCGTCCTCACCATCAGCGATTCCTCCGCCGCCGGCCACCGCGACGACCTCTCCGGCCCGGCCGTTCGCGCCGCGCTGGAAGCCAAGGGCTTCAACGTGATTGTCAGCAGCGTGAGCAAGGACGATCAGACCAACATCGAAGTCGCCATGATGGACATGTGTCACCTGGCCCAACTGGTAGTCACCACGGGCGGCACCGGCATCGCCGAGCGCGACGTAACGCCGGAGGCTACCCGCTCGATCGCCGACAAGATCGTGGACGGTATCGGGGAGCGCATGCGCTCCGAAGGCGCCAAGAAAACGCCGCTGGCCGCGCTCAGCCGCAGCATGTGCGCCGTGCGCGGCAAGTCGCTGATCCTCAATCTGCCCGGCAGCCCCTCCGCCGCCACCGAATCGCTGGCGGCGGTGATTGACATCCTGCCGCACGCCCTGGAGTTGCTGGCGGGCAAAACACAACATTAACCACAGCGGACACAGAGGATCACGGAGAAAGGCAATCAATTCGTGTTCCTCTGCGTTCCTCTGTGGCCGCTGTGGTTAAGTCCGGCGTGACCCGGCTGGTAGAATTCCATCCTTGCACACACTAGGCAATCTCCTGGCCCGCTGGTCGGCATTTCTCTGGGCGCTGTTGAAACCCCTCGGGGCGTGGGGCGTCTTTGCCATCGCCGGAATCGACGCGGCCTTGCTCGGCTTGCCGCTCGATCCGTTGGTTGCCGGCTACGTCTACAAGCATCCCGAGCGGTTCTGGCTCTACATACTGATGGCGGCCGCCGGCTCCGCCCTGGGCAGCCTGATCATTTACGCCATCGGCTACGAGATGGGCGAATTGGTGTTGGAGAAGCGCATGGGGCCGCTGAAATTTGCCCGCATGCGCGAGCGCTTCGAGCAGCACAAGTATCTCGCGCTCATCCTGCCCGCCATGATGCCGCCGCCGTTTCCTTTCAAACTCTTCGCGCTCTCCGCCGCCGTCTTCGAAATGCACTTCAGCCACTTTCTGCTGGCCATCTTCGCCGGGCGCGTGGCGCGCTTTCTGATCCTCTCCGTGCTGGTCATCAAGTTTGGGCCGCGAGCGGTCACGCTGGCCGCCAACCTGGTCCGTACCCACCTGGCCTGGCTGCTGCTCGCGCTGCTGCTGGCTGTGATCTTCGCCGTGGCCTTCTGGTGGAGGAGCAGAAACAACAAGACCGCTTAGCCGCGCATCAACACGGATCAGAAAAGTGAACGCAACAACAAAAGGCACGGAGGTGATCCGTGCCTTTGATTCTTGATCCGTGAAGATCCGTGGCGATCCGTGGTTAAGCTTTTACTGCCGCCGGCCGCAGCAGCTCGATCAGCGCCGGGACGCTGAACATGACCGTGGTGAACAGGAGATTTGACACCACATCGTTGCGGAAGAACGGCACCGCGGCGGCGTAGCAGGCGGCCAGTCCGCCCAGGTTGTGCAGGTACATGTTCCAAGTCAGCCAGACGGCGAAGTTGCTGATAACGAAGAACGACACCGAGGTCGCCAGTGCCGCACCCACAATCCGCGCCGGGCCGGCATGGTTGCGCAGCAGCGTGCCCATCGCGACGATGGCGGCGTACCACGCGATGGTCGCGAAATGGTCCGGCGTGTAGGGATATCCATAGACAAACTTGGTCAGCACCACATCGGAACCGGCCAGCAGCAGCACCGCGGCCCAGGCACGCTTGCGCGGACCGCGCGCCCCGAAGAACAGCAGCGCCGCGCCCACGGGGGTGAAGTTCAGCCACATTTGCGGAAACAGCAGAACCAGAAAGCGGGCGGCAATGGCGAAGACTACGAACAGGTAAGCCAGCATGAATTCCTCCCCGAGGTCAACGCATGATTCTGCGGCTGCGGAGGATGGATCGTCAAGACGGCATTTGTAATTTGTAATTGGTAATTTGCAATTTGAAAGCCGCGGAAGCTCTGGCCGATAGGCACAACGTTTGTTCACGTCCAGAAAAATTACAAATTACAAATTGCAAATTACAGATTTCTTGGTCACTTCCCGTTTTCCCGGGGCGGTGCGATCAGGTCCGGCCTTTGCGAGCGTGTTCCAAACCACTCCGCCACCTCGTGCAGGTTCTGGTCGAGCAGGACACGCGCGCCCAGCGTGTGTCCGCCCCGCCGCTCCAGGTCGGGATACTCGAAGCGCAGATCGTAAAAGCGCACGATGGTGCCGCCATGAATCGGCCCCTCGAAGCCCGGCACCGGCCCGCTCACCGCTTGGACCTCGAGCATCGGGTACTGCGCCCAGTCCAGATATACCCGCCCCAGGCGCGTGTCCCTGGCGGCTTCCCGGACCGGAGTCTCCTCGGGCTTGTAGCGGGTCTCGCTGCGCGCCGCCGGATCCACTTCCGGCGTCAGCGAATCCACCGTCACGCGCTCGTAAAACTTTTCCGTCTCCACCACGCCGTACCACTTGAACGGGTTTACGAAATACGGAAACGCCGACGTGCGGATCGGCTCGGCCCCGTGATAGATGCGTGCATCCAGCGCCGCCACCGCCCGCCGATGCTGATAATCCCGCAGGCCCCAAAGCGCCACCATCAGCACCAGCGCAACCACGGCGCCGCCCTGTCCGCGCGGCCCTTTGCGGCGCGCTCCAATCTCTTCATTGATCATCGCAAACAGCGCCGGCATCGCCAGGCCGGCCAGAAAAAACACGTACAGCAGCGGCTCGAAGATGAAGACGATGTCCCAGGAATACCAGCGGTAAGAAAACGGTTCGAACGGGCGCACGCCGTAGTTGTTGGTGAAGTCGAGCAGGATGTGGCTGAGGGCGGCGATCAGCGCGTAGCCGTACAACAGCCCCCAGCGCGGCGTTTTCGGCAGTGCCGGACCCTTCGCCGCGCCGGCCGGCTCCGGCCTTCGCCGCCGCTTCCACAGCCACACCAGGTACATGAATCCGACGACGAACGCCGCCACAAACGGCGCGCCCACGAACGAATGTGTGATGCCCCGGTGGTGCGCGAAGCTGTCAATCGGGCTCTTGAAGAGCCACAGGACGTCGAGGTCGGCGGCTTCCGCGGCCAGCACGCAGGTGGTGGTCGCCAGCAGCGTCTTGCGGTTCAGCCCGGCGGCGCGCGAGATGCAGGCCCCGGTCAGAAAGTGGGTCAGCGGTTCCAAGGCTTACAAAATATCATCCGATTTGAGTTTCATACTAACGGGCGGTTGCCCCACCCTTATCTCGCCCCGGTGGGGGCCTGCCCTGATGAGCGCAGTCGAAGGGGCGAGATAGGGTGGGGAAGTTCTGGCCCGACAGCCGATTGCCGCTCGCCGACGGCCGGGTCCTCTGCGAATCCTTTGCGACCTCTGCGTTGATCTTTCATCTCTCGCAACAGAGGAACCCCATGTCCAAGCCCGTCCCCGTTGGCGCCCGTGCCGAAGTTGAAAACGTCGTCAAGCTGGAACAAACCCTGGCCGGCATCCACGACTCATTTTCCCCGGTGTACTCCACTCCGCAAATGATCCAGCTCATGGAAGAGGCGTGCTACTGGGCGCTCAAGCCCTACGAGGAAGGCGACGAGACCACCGTCGGCACGCACATCAACGTCTCGCACAAGGCCGCCACCGGCATCGGCATCAAGGTGAAGGCCGAGGCGGTCATGGAGTCCTTCGACGGCCGCTTTTACACCATGCGCGTCCGCGCCTGGGACGAGACCAACGAGATCGGCAGCGGCACCGTGAACCGCGCCTTCGTCAGCGTCGGCAAGTTCATGGCGCGGGTGAAGCAAAAGGGCGCGTAAAAAACCCGGCCGCAGATAAACGCTGATTGACGCAGATCGGGAAATTCATCTGCGTTTTTCTGCGTTCATCAGCGGCGATTTACAATCCTCTCTTGCATGCCCTTCTCCTTTGAAGTAACGGCTCGCTCCGGCGCCGCCCGCCGCGCGCGCATTTCAACCGCCCACGGGCCGGTCGAGACCCCCGTGTTCATGCCGGTGGGCACGCAGGCGACGGTCAAGGCCGTACCCCAGGACGTCCTGGAGGAGCTGGGTGCGCAGATCATTCTCGGCAACAACTATCACCTCTACCTGCGGCCCGGCGCCGAGCAAATCCGCGCCCTCGGCGGCCTGCATCGCTTCATGAGCTGGGAGCGCGCCATCCTTACCGATTCCGGCGGCTTCCAGGTGTGGAGCTTGAGCGAGATGCGCAAGGTCTCCGACGAGGGCGTGCAATTTCGCTCGCATCTGGACGGCTCGACGCACTTCTTCACGCCGGAATCCGCGACCGCGTCGCAGATCGCGCTCGGCGCCGACCTCATCATGGCCTTCGACGAGTGCACCGAATTCCCCGCCGACCGCGAGCGCGCCCGCCAGTCGATGGAGTTGACGGTGCGCTGGGCGGAACGGTGCAAGCAGTATTGGGAAGAGCACAAGGATGAGGTTCCTTGGCGCAAAATCGGCAATCGACAATCGGCAATCGGCAATGCTGTTGCCGTCGACCATCGACCGTCGACCGTCGACCCGGTTGCCATCGACCAGAGCCTGTCCCGAGCGCAGCCGAGGGGACCATCGACCATCGACTCCCCCGCCCTTTTCGCCATCGTCCAGGGCGGCATCTACCCCGACCTCCGCCGTGAATGTGCCCAGCGCCTGGTTGACATGGACTTTCCCGGCTATGCCATCGGCGGCCTGAGCGTAGGCGAACCGCGCGCCCTCACCCGCGAGATCGTAGAGTCAACCCTGGAGCATCTTCCGCCCGACAAGCCGCGCTACCTGATGGGGGTGGGTACCCCGGAGGAGATCGTGGAATACGCCGCCCTGGGCGTGGACATGATGGATTGCGTCCATCCCACGCGCGCCGCCCGCCACGGCTTGTTGTTTACCTCCGAAGGGAAGATCAACATCAAGGGCGCCCGCTATGCCGCCGACCAGGCCCCGCTCGACCCCAATTGCGGCTGCCGGGTCTGCGCCCGCTACTCGCGCGCCTACTTGCGACACCTGTTTGCCGCCCGCGAGGTGCTGGGACAAGTCCTCAACTCCATCCACAATCTGGCTTACTACCTTGACACCATGAAACGGGTGCGGCATTCTATACAACTTGGGGAATTCAGTAGTTTTCTTTCTGGTCTCCGGTCGCAGAATTTGAACTCCCCTGCTCGTGCCCAAAGGGAAGATCCGACCATCGCCCCATCGCGAGAATAAGCGACTGGGGCTCCCGGGCGACCGGGGTCCCCATCGCGTCGCCGATTTTGCGCGCGATGGGGTGGCAGACCCGTCGGTTCAAGATCATCCTCGGTGGTAATAGTCGCCGCAGGCTGAAATTTGTCTGGCGAAGCCGCGACGAACCGGGGTCCCCAGCGCACGCCGCGTGCGATGGGGTGGCGAACCGAGTGGCGACCGGGGCAGTGCCCGTTGCATCCGGCTACGAAGGTTGCGCGGGAGGAGATAGGCAAGTCTTGACATTCTTCATGGCATTAGCCCTGGTGCAAGGGCAGGGCGGCGGCGGCGCGCTGGTTTGGCTGCCGCTGGTTTTCATCTTCGTCATTTTCTATTTCCTGCTGATCATGCCGCAACAGAGGCGGCAGAAAAAATGGCAGGCGATGTTGGCCGAGCTGAAGACTGGCGATCGCGTCGTCACCAGCGGCGGCCTGCGCGGGACGGTCATCGCCCTGCGGGAAGATTACATTCACCTGCGCGTTCCGCCCGACAATTTGCGGCTGGAAGTGAGCCGAAGCTCGATTGTCACCGTCAGCTCGGGCGAGGAAGTCAAAACCGGTGGCTAGCTTTTCGGGAAGCATTTCGGAAAGGGCAAGGCTCGGGAAGGGCACGGCGGAACTTGTCCTGAGGCTGAGCGAAGCGAAGCAGAAGGAGCCGTGCCGAATTCGTGCGACTGTTTAAGCGGCTTTAGCCGCTGAGGTTTTTGGCCGTCGACCGTCGACCGTCGACCGCCGACCATCGACTCAAATGAATAAGACGTTACTCTGGAAATCCCTGTTTATCGTTGCCGTGCTGCTGGTCTTTGTGTTCGGCATCTTCGGGCTGCCGAGCGGCGTGAGCGGCAGTGCCCTGAAATCGGCCGTCCTCGAGCGCGTCAAACTCGGGCTCGATCTCAAGGGCGGAACCCACCTCATCCTCCAGGTCATGGTCAACGACGCGGTCAACGCCGACAGCGACCGCGGTATCGAGCGCCTGAAGGAAAGCCTCAAGTCCAAGGGCATCGTCTACACCGACATCACTAAGCCCGACCCGCAGAATGCTCCCGACCACATCGCCATCAAGGGCGTGCCGCCGGAATCGGCCGCCGACCTGAGAGACATCGTCAGCAATCAGTTGCCGGAGTACGTCCTCACCTCGGGCGCCGAAAACTCCTGGACGCTGGCCATGAAGCTGCAATCGCTGGCCGAGCTGAAAAACCGCTCGGTGGCGCAGGCCATCGAGACCATTCGCAACCGCATTGACCAGCTCGGCGTCAGCGAGCCGGTGATCGAGGAGCACGGCCTCGGCCAGTACCAGATTCTGGTGCAGTTGCCGGGCGTGGACGATCCCGCCCGCGTCAAGCAGATCATGCAGTCCACCGCCATGCTGGAAATCCGCCAGGCGCTGGGCGGGCCTTATCCCAGCGAGCAGGACGCGCTGGCCTCCAAGAACGGCGTGCTGCCTCCTGATTCCGTGCTCATGCAGGGCCGCTCCATCGGCGCGCGCGGCGCCGACGCCACCCAGACCGCCTGGTACATCATTACCCGCGCTTCGGCCGTGACCGGACGCGACCTGCGCACCGCCGAGCCCACCCGCGACGAGAACAACCGTCCCGCCGTCCGCTTCCTGCTGACCGGCGAAGGCGGGCGCCGCTTCGCCTCCTTCACCGGCGCGCACGTCGGCGAGCAGTTGGCTGTCGTGCTCGACAACAAGGTCCAGGAAGTCGCCACCATCCAGGAACAGATTCACGATGAAGGCCGCATCACCGGCGCCTTCACCGAGCAGCAGTCGAAGGATCTCGCCATGGTGCTGCGCTCCGGCGCGCTGCCGGCCGGTATCCGCTATCTGGAAGAGCGCACCGTCGGGCCGTCGCTGGGAGCGGACTCCATCAAGCACGGCGTGCTCGCCGCGGTCATCGGCATGTTGGCGGTCATGATCTTCATGCTGGTGTACTACCGCGTCGCCGGCATCAATGCCGATCTTGCGCTCCTGTTCAACCTGGTGATCCTGCTCGGATTCCTCGGCTTCAGCGGAGCGACGCTCACTTTGCCGGGCATCGCCGGCGTAATCTTGACCGTCGGCATGGGCGTGGATTCCAACGTGCTGATCTTCGAACGCATTCGCGAGGAGCTGCGCAACGGCAAGACCGCGCCCTCGGCGGTGGAGCAAGGCTTTGCACGCGCCTGGATCACGATTGTGGACACGCACGTCACCACCATCGTCTCCGCCTTCATCCTGTTTATCTTCGGGACCGGCCCGGTGAAGGGTTTCGCGGTCACGCTGACCTTCGGTCTGCTGGCCAACCTGTTCACCGCCGTGTTCGTGTCGCGCGTCATTTTTGACGCGCACCTGAACAACCTGAAGCGCGGCGAAGTGCTGAGTATTTAGCAAGTCGATGGTCGATGGTCGACGGCCGATGGCCAGCGACGAGCGATCAACGACGATGACAAGTTTGGAAGAATCAGGTCGGGACCCGGTTGCCATCGACCACGGGCCATCGACCATCGACAAGGTAAACAATGGAGTTCTTTCGGAACCCGAACATCCCGTTCCTGAAGTACAAGTGGTACTTCCTCGCCTTTTCCCTGATTTTCAGCGTCGCCGGCATTCTCAGCATGGCGTTCTGGCACGGCGTCCCGCTGGGCGTGGATTTCCGCGGTGGCACGCTGGTGTATGTGAAGTTCACGCACCCGCCTGACAACAACCAGATTCGCGCCGAGTTGGACCGTGCCGCGCTGCACAATGCCCGTATCCAGCGCTATGGCGATCCGGCCGCCAATGAAGTGCTGGTCGCGCTCGACATCAAGGAAACCAGCGAATCCGCACTCGACCAGGGCAAGAACCAGATCATCAAGGCGCTGGAACCGCCCGACCCGCCCGCCGGCAAGCAGGACTTGAACAACGCCGGCGTGCAGGCCATCCAGGATTTCTTGCTCTCCAAGGACCCGCTGCACCTGGGCAGCGACGCGGCGCAGCGCTACGGCGAGATCGCCCGCCAGATCGCCAATTTCCGCGACAAGACCCGCGGCGGGGTCATCGCCTCGGTTGACGAGCTCAAGTCCGCCGGCACTGCCGCACCCGCGCTCGCGGCGCTGAACGGCGGCTTCTACACCTCCGACTTTGGCGTGCGCAATGTCGAGATTGTCGGTCCGCAAGTTGGCAAGCAGCTCCAGACGCAGGCCAAACTGGCCATCCTGTACTCGCTGGCGGGCATGCTGGTGTACCTGTGGTTCCGTTTCGAACTGATTTACGGCCTGGCCGCCGTCGTCGCCTGCTTCCACGACACCCTGATTACGGTCGGCGCCTTCTCCTTGATGAACAAGGAAATCTCCCTCACCGTCATCGCCGCCATCCTCACCTTGGTGGGCTATTCGATGAACGATACGATTGTTGTATTTGACCGTATCCGGGAGAATGTTAAACTGCTCCGCCGTGAATCGCTGGCCGAGATCGTGGATCGCAGCATCAACCAGACGCTGAGCCGAACGGTCTTGACTTCCGGTTTGACTTTCCTGACCGTGCTTTCGCTTTACCTCTTCGGGGGAGAGGTGCTGCACGGATTCAGCCTGGCACTGGTCATCGGCATCATTATCGGGACTTATTCGTCGATCTTCATCGCTTCGCCCATGCTGGTTGCGTACCAGGATTGGCGTTTGCGCAAGGCCCGCGGGGTGGCGGCCACGGTGCCGGTGGCGCCCTCGCAACGGCGTGAAAAAGTACGCGCCAAGGGCTAGTTGTTGTTCGGCCGCTCTCGAAGGCGTTCGCCCCAAGCGGCAAGAAATGAACGCCCCCGGGAGCAAAACTCGCGGGCCCGGTGTCTAAATTACGTGCGGGAAGTACCGCAACCGGAGAACAAGGGCATGTTTGAGGATAGCCTTATCGAGTCGGGAGGCAGGCTCAGCAGCAAGCGCGGCGCCACTACGGTGCTGTCGTTCGTGCTCCAGGGAATTCTGCTGGGCATCCTGATCCTGATTCCGCTGATCTATACGGAAGCGCTGCCGAAGCAGCAGTTGATGACGTTTCTGGTAGCGCCGCCACCACCACCGCCGCCGCCGCCCCCGCCGGCTGCACAGCAGATCAAGGTGGTAAAGCAAATCATCAGTGAGATTAACAACGGTCAGTTGCGCACGCCGACCAAGATTCCTGAAAAGGTTCAGATGATCAAGGAAGAGGAAGCGCCTCCGGCTGCCGGCATCGGGGGTGTGGTTGGTGGCGTGCCTGGCGGCATTCCGGGAGGGACTATGGGCGGCGTGATCGGCGGCATCATCAGCTCGACGCCGGTCGCGGTCCCGAAAGTGGCGACGCCGCAGCGCGTGCGCGTCTCCCAGGGCGTTTCCCAAGGTCTGCTCATTCACCAGGTGAAGCCGACCTACCCGCCGCTGGCTCGCCAAGCCAGGATCCAGGGTACGGTGGTGCTGCAGGCGGTCATCGCCAAGGACGGCAGCATTCAGGGCTTGCACGTTGTGAGCGGTCACCCGATGCTGACTGGGGCTGCCGTGGAAGCGGTGAAGCTGTGGCGCTACAAGCCCTACTTCCTGAACGGCGAGCCGGTGGAAGTGGAAACCGTGGTGACGGTCAATTTCACCCTGGCCGGTTGATCCGGTTTTCTCTCTGGAAGGGCAACGAATTCGGGGCTGGCACGCCGCGTTCCGGCCCCCCACGCGCGGGGATTCGTGGCCGCCCCCAGCTTCGACAGCGGGGCGCGACCCTTGGCGCGGAACTCGAGTTTCAGTTTCGGTCTCGAAACTGAAACTGAAACTGAAACTGTTTTAGTTCTGAGGAGGAACAAGCAACTCATGCTCGTAGCACTGGCAACTCTCTTTTACACACACGTGCCCACCATCGCCCTGGCGATTTTCCAGGAGGGCACGATTACCTGGGACCCGATCTCGCTGTGGAAGCAGATGGGTATCCTGGCCAAACTCGTGGTCGTCATCCTGTTCATCATGTCCGGCTGGTCCATTGGCGTGATGATCGACCGCTGGATGGCGTTCAGCGCCGCCCGCAAGCAATCGCGGGCGTTTGCTCCCGCCGTCGCCGGCGCCCTGCGCGAAGGCAAGATTGACGAGGCCATCCGCGTCGCCGAGCGCAACAAGAAGAGCCACCTGGCCAAGGTGGTCACCGCCGGGTTGCAGGAATTCAAGGCGCATGGCGAGTCAGCGGAAATTCCGGGCGAACAGATCGAAGCCAGCCGCCGCGCCTTGGAGCGTGCCGAAGCCATCGTTCACGCCGAGTTGAAGCGCGGCCTGGGCGGCCTGGCCACCATCGGCGCCACCGCCCCCTTCGTCGGGCTGTTCGGCACCGTGGTCGGCATTCTCAACGCCTTCCGCGGCATCTCCGAGGCCAAGGCCACCGGTCTGGGCGCCGTTGCCGGCGGAATCGCCGAAGCGCTGGTCACCACCGCCGTCGGTCTGTTCGTCGCCATCCCGGCCGTAATGATGTACAACTACCTGTCCGGCCGCGTCGAAGCGTTTGACGTCGAGATGGATAACTCCTCCAGCGAGCTGGTGGATTACTTCCTGAAGCGCCGCAACGCCGTCCGCCGGTAAATCCGCCGGGGGGCCCACCCTTCCGCCCGGTTTTGGCGGAGAGTGGGAAGCAGGCAGTTCGAACGAGCATAGTTGCTTGTCCCTCCCCGCCCGGCGGGGAGGGACAGACAACCTCAGCTTCAGGTTTCGTGCAGGAGGGTCGTAGTTATGCCGCTCGGAAAAAGACCATTGCCGGTCAACTCCACCATCAACGTCACTCCTATGGTGGACGTCATGCTGGTGCTGCTGATCATCTTCATGGTGATCACGCCCATGTTGCAGAAGGGCGTCAGCGTTGACCTGGCCAAGACCAACAACCCGGTGCAGATGCCCGACGCCGACAAGGAAGACGCGCTGCTGGTCGCAGTCCAGCGCGACGGCGCCGTGTTCTTCGGCGCGGAGAAAATCTCACCCGACCAGCTCACCAACAAGATCAAGGACAAGCTCGCCGCCCGCATGGACAAACGGGTCTTCATCCGCGCCGACGCGCGCACCAAGTACGGCAACGTGGTCGAAGTGGTGGACAACGTCCGCGCCGCCGGCGTTGACCAGTTGGGTCTGCTGACCGAGCAGCGCAAGCAGGGCGCTCCCGCTCCACCGCCCACCGCGCCGGGCGCTGCTAAGCCGGCGCCTGCTGGCGGGCAATAGGTCCGCGTGTTTGCGAGCCGTTTCAGTCTGGAGTTGAGGCCTGCTGAAACTGAAACTCGAAACTGAAACTGTTCTAGAGAGGATTTCGTTATGGCAATGGTAGTTGGAACTAGTAGCGGTCCCTGTTCCGACATGAACGTTACGCCGCTGATCGACGTGCTGCTGGTGTTGCTGATCATCTTCATGGTCATCACCCCGCTCACCCCCAAGGGCCTGGACGCCCTCGTCCCGCAGCCCCCCAAGGACCAGAAGGCGCAGCCGCCTTCGACCGACCGTACGGTCGTCGTGCAGGTGATCAAGACCGGGGGCCAGCCCTTGCTCAAGATCAACCAGGAAGACGTCTCCTGGGACAAGCTCCAGGGTCGCCTGGAAGAGATCTACAAGACGCGTGCCGAGAAGGTGGTTTTCGTCAAGGCCGATACCGATCTTCCCTTCGCCGACGTGGCGCAGGTGATTGACATCGCGCACTCGGCTGGCGTGGACAAGGTCGGCCTGATTACCGCCAAGATCGAGGCCGGCGGCTAGTTCTTTCGGAGGGACACGGCGGAACTTGTCCTGACGCTGAGCGAAGCGGAAGGAGCCGTGCCATCCCAGCTTGAAACTGAAAAACGGCGTTAGCCGCTGAGGTCTTTGGCCATCGGCCATCGACCATCGGCCATCGACTTTATCGGAGAGACAAACTAATGAACAGAAGCGCACGACTGCTGGCGCTTGCCTCCGTCGTCCTGGCGCTGTTCTCGCTTGCCGGCTGCAACAAGCTCCGCGCTCGCGACCAGCTCAACAAGGGCGTGCAGGCCTACAAGAACGCCAAATATGAAGATGCCATCGAGAAGTTCAAGAACGCGGTGGCGCTTGACCCGACCCTGATTAATGCCCGGCTTTATCTTGCTACCGCGTACGCGCAGCAATACATCCCGGGGGCGGACACACCGGACAACAACCGCATGGCCGAACAGGCGATCAACCAGTACCAGGACGTACTCAAGATGAAGGCCAACGATCTCAACGCTATCAAGGGGATCGCCTACCTTTACCTGCAGATGAAGAAGTTCGGCCAGGCCAAGGAATACTACAAGAAGGTAATCACCGTGGATCCCAACGATCCCGAGGCCTATTACTCGGTCGCCGTTATTGACTGGACCGAGACCTACCAGCCTCGCATGGAGGAAAAGGCCAAGGCCGGCCTCAAGCCCGACGAGGCCATCAAGGACAAGAAAATCTGCGAGGCGCTCCGGAACAAGAACCAGGACGCGGTCAAGGAAGGCATGACCATGCTGGAGAAGGCCATCGCGTTGCGGCCCGATTACGACGACGCCATGGCCTACTACAACCTGATGTGGCGCGAGTTGGCCGACATCGAATGCGGCGACCCCAAGGCCCGCGAAGAAGACCTGAAGAAGGCCGACGAGTGGGTCAAGAAGACGATGGCCACCAAGGCGGCCAAGGCGGAAAAACAGGCGGGCCCCGGCGGCATCACCCTGGAGAAGAAAGACTAGCGGCCCACGCTGGGTGGCACACAGCCTGCCCTGGGCGAGTCGAAGGGCGCCATGGCGTGTGCAGGCTCAAGGCATGAGGTTTTTGCCTTGGGCCTTGGGCCATTTGCCTTACGCCCACCACCGCACACTCCCCTGTGACCTAAATCACCCGGCGGCGTGCCCTCCCCTGCATTACAATCTCCGGGTCGCCCGTATGTTCAAAAAGATCCTGATCGCCAATCGCGGTGAAATCGCGGTGCGCGTCATTCGCGCCTGCCGCGAGATGGGCATCCGCTCCGTCGCCGTCTTCTCCGACGTGGACCGCGCCTCCCTGCACGTCCGCAAGGCCGACGAGGCCTACCCCATCGGCCCGGCGACCGCCAGCGAGTCTTACCTGAACAAGGACAAGATCCTCGCCGTCGCCCGCCGCAGCGGCGCCGAGGCCATCCACCCCGGTTACGGCTTCCTTTCCGAAAATGCCTCCTTCGCTCAGGCCTGCGTGGATGCCGGCATCAAATTCATCGGCCCGACCGCCGCCGCCATGGAAGCCATGGGCTCCAAGACACGCGCCCGCCAGGCGATGGAGAAAGCCGGCGTGCCCTTCGTCCCCGGTTCCTCGCGCGGCCACGATTTCGGCGAGACCCACAAGGTGGCCGAAAAAATCGGCTATCCCGTGATGCTGAAAGCGGCGGCCGGCGGCGGCGGCAAGGGGATGCGCCTGGTGCGCTCCGCCGCCGAACTGCGTTCCGCCTTCGATGCCGCCTCCAGCGAGGCCAAGCGCTCCTTTGGCGACGACGAGGTCTACGTCGAAAAGTACATCGAGAACCCGCGCCACATCGAGATGCAAATCCTCTCCGACGAGCACGGCCAAACCGTCTATCTCGGCGAGCGCGAGTGTTCCGTGCAGCGCCGCCACCAGAAAGTGCTGGAAGAGTGTCCGTCGCCGATCGTTTCGCCCGAAATGCGGCGCCAGATGGGCGATGTCGCGGTCCGCGTCGCCCAGACCGCCGGCTACACCAACGCCGGCACCGTCGAATTCCTGGTGGATCAGCAGCGCAACTTCTATTTCCTCGAGATGAACACGCGCCTGCAGGTGGAACATCCGGTCACCGAGCTGGTCACCGGACTCGACCTGGTGCACCTGCAAATCCGCATCGCCGCCGGCGAGCCGCTCCCGTTCCAGCAGCAGAATATCGCGCTGCGCGGCCATGCTATCGAGTGCCGCATCTACGCCGAGGATCCCGACAACAATTATTTTCCCAGCCCCGGCCGCATTTCCTTGCTCGAAATTCCCGCCGGCCCCGGCATCCGCCGCGACACCGGCATCTACGAGGGCTGGACTGTTCCCATTGACTATGACCCGCTGCTCGCCAAGCTGATCGGCTATGGCAGCGACCGCAACCAGGCCATCCACCGCCTGCAACGCGCGCTCTACGAATACGTGGTCGCCGGCATCAAGACCAACATCACCCTCTTCCAGCGCATTTTGCAGGACGCGGACTTCCACGCCGGCAAGCTCGATACCGGCTACCTGGAGCGTTTGCTGAGCAAGCCCGCGCCGCCGCCGGGCCTCGACGACGGCATGGACCGCACCGCCGAGCGCGAGCGCGTCGCCGCCCTCGCCGCCGGAATTTTCGCCACGCTGGAAAGTGCCGCTCCCAAATCCGTCAACGGCGCCGCCGCGAATGGCGCAGCCGCCCCGGCGAAGCCATCGGCCTGGAAACAGGCCGCGCGCGTTGAAGCCTTGCGTAACGGATGAGGACCGACAACCGATAACCGAGAACCGACAACGTGGTTTACGAAATCTCCATCGACGGCACGCCCCACAAGCTCGAACTCGAGCGCGACGGCAACGCCTGGTCCTGTCGGCTCGACGGCGAGCTCGTCCAGGCCGACGCCGCCATGACCAAGCACGACGTCATCTCCATCATCATCGGCGGCACGCAGTACGAGGTGAAGCGCGAGCGCACCGCCACCGACGTCCACTACTGGGTCAAGAATTCGCGCTTTGCCGTCGAAGTCCGCGACCCGCGCTCGCTGCGCGGCCGCAAGGGCGCCGCGGCCACCGGCGAAGGCCCGCAGAAACTGCTGGCGCCAATGCCCGGCAAAGTGGTGCGCGTGATCCTCGCGGCGGGCAGCGAGGTCGAAGCCGGCCAGGGCGTGCTTGTCGTGGAAGCGATGAAAATGCAGAACGAACTCAAGTCGCCGAAGAAGGGTACGGTCAAGCAGGTGATGGTCGCCGAAGGCGCCTCCGTCACCGCCGGCGAAGTGCTCGCCATCGTGGAATGAGTACCTAAGTACCTCAAGTACCTAAGGCGTCGAACTACAACTTCCAACGCATTTCTATGCGTAATTTTATTGTAAGGACTGAGGTACTCAGGTACTGAGTCACTGACGTACTGAAATACTGAGTTACTCGAAAAGATGCGGCACAAACCTGCTTAAATTCGTCGTAATCGGCCCATCGGACTCGCGAATCCCCATTCCGCCGGCTTCCTGGTCAATCATCCAACTCCCAATCACCGGATAATTTCCGTCCATGTTCGGCAACTCCGCCAGCGCCTGGAAAACGTATCCCTCCTCGCCGTATGTGCCGTCGGTCGGACCGACGGTGCCTTTTGCCGTTGTAAGCGTGATGTTGCCTCCCTCGCGCGCCAGCAGCGGCTTTTTGGCGTAGGTGGACATCCAGCGCGCGCTGTCGAAATACGTTTCCAGCAGGTTGGGATGGTTCGGGTGCATCTCCCACAGGATCGCCAGGATTCCCTTGTTCGCGAGCACCATCTTCCAGATCGGTTCCACCCACTGCGTTTCGCCGTAGGTCATCAGCGTGTGCTCGCCGAATTCGTCCGCCAGCAGCCACTCCCACGGGTAGAGCTTGAACACCGACCGGATCGGGTTCAATTCCAGGTCCACAAAATAATTCTGCTCCTGGTCCCACCCGATTTCCTCGATCAGGATGGACTTGCACGTCAGCCCCGCCTGCTCCGCCGTGTCGCGCATATACGCCACCGTCATCGTGTCCTCGGTGGTGTCCATGTTGGTCAGGTACAGCGGCATTTTCAGATAATCCTTCAGCTCTTTCCACTTTGCGATCAGCCGCTCGTGGATGGAGTTGAACTGGTCCGCCTTGGGAAACACATCCTGCAGCCAGTACCACTGCACCACCGCCGCCTCCAGCAGCGATGTGGGCGTGTCCGCGTTGTACTCCAGCAGCTTCGGCGGATTCTTCCCGTCGTACGCCAAATCGAAGCGCCCGTAGATCGCCGGCGGCTCCGCCTCCCACGCGCGCTTGATCACCGGCACCGCCAGCTCGGGTATTTTCAAGTCGGCAAACCGGTTGTGATCGATCACGAACTGCACCGCGTCCAGGCACATGGCGTGCAGGTCGTTGGTGGTCTTCTCCAGCATGTCCACTTCGGCGGAGGTGAACGAGTAGTATGCCGCCTCGTTCCAGTACGTCTGGTCGGGCGAATGAAACACCAGGCCGGCTTCCTCGACCTTCTTTTCCCAGCCGCTGCGTGGTGTGATCGTGTTGCGCTTCATTTCATGATCCCGCGGAGTGCGCCGAGCCGTGCGCGCCGAAGCCTCCGCGCGAAACTCCGCTCGCCGTGCTGTGTCCTACGCCCGTCGCCGTGCTGTGTCCCACGCCCGGCGTCGCGACGCTGCTGCCGCCGTGCACGTAGGTTCCGTAGCCGAAGCCGCCGCTGCCGCCGTAGTGCCAGTGATAGAAATTGCGATAGGTACTGGGCCGCGCCGGATTGCAGTAAAAATCCTCGGTCACCATCCCGTACTGGTCCACGCAGCGCTGCATCTCGGTGCGCTGGCAGCCCAGCAGCACCATGGCCGCGCCGGCCACGAATCCCAGGGTGACTTTTCCGGATTTCTTCATGAGTCGATGTGGCGCGGGCGCCCTCGCCCGTGAAATTCGCTCGATGCTAGGGTTCTTTGCCCGATGCTGTCAACCCTGCCGCGCTGGCCACCGGCCACTGACCACTGTGTTTGTCATTTCGAACGGGCGGAACTTGTCCCGACCCTGAGCGAAGTCGAACGGGGAAGGAGCCCGTGAGGAATCTGCCTTCCTGAAGCCTGGAGCCTGAAGCCTGTTTTTCCACCGCTATCCACAGTGATTCACATTCATTCGGATTGACCTCCCGCTTCACACGTCCGACAATGGCTTTTCCTTCATGCGCGCCTATCTTTCAGGTTCCATCGAGTACTCGCCCGACCTCGGCAAGGGATGGCGTGCGCAGGTCACTCCTTTCCTGCGCGCCCTCGGCCACGAGGTTTACGATCCCGCCGCCGACGAAAGGAAAAATCTCACCGACGAGGAAGTCCGCGACTTCCGCGGCTGGAAAACCACCGACCTGGTGCGCTACCGGGCGGCGGTGCGCAAAATCATCGCCTGGGACCTGGACTGGATCGAGTCGCGCGCCGACTACGTCGTCTGCTACTGGGACGCGGCCGCAGCGCGCGGCGCCGGCACTCAGGGCGAGCTCACCTTCGCCCATCGTTCCGGCATTCCTGTGTACCTGGTGCTGGGCATGCCGTCGCGCGTGGTGAGCGGATGGATCCTGGGCTGCGCTACCAGAATTTTCGACAATTTCGCCGACTTGCAGTCGTTTCTGACGCGCACCTACGCGCAGCGTTACGCCGCCAACATCGCCACGGAAGTCCAGGCCATCGCCGCGCGCCAGTTGCCGGTCAGGGATTGAGCAAGTCGAGTTGTGAGTGCTGAGTTTTGAGTCCAATTTTTGGTTGGTCATTCTTTAGCTGAAAGCTGATGGCTGAAAGCTGAAAGCTTCCATGAATTTCGCCAAGGGCAGTCTGGGCTGGATTGAAGTGGTGTGCGGGCCGATGTTCAGCGGCAAGAGCGAGGAGCTGATCCGCCGTCTCCGCCGCGCCGAAATCGCGCGCCAGCGGGTGCAGATTTTCAAGCCCGCGCTCGATGACCGTTACGCCGGCGACCACATCGTCTCCCACAGCGAGCTGAAAATCCGCTCCGTGCCGGTGAAGGACGCCGCCGACCTGGAATCCCGCCTCGACCTCCGCACCGAGGTCATCGGCATTGACGAGGCCCAGTTCCTCGGCGCCGGCATGGTGGACCTGGTGGTGCGCCTCGCCGACATGGGCAAGCGCATCGTCATCGCCGGCCTCGACACCGACTACCTCGGCCGCCCCTTCCACCCCTTGCCGGAATTGCTCGCCGTCGCCGACGAGATCACCAAGACCCTCGCCATCTGCATGCAGTGCGGCAATCCCGCCAAGCACACCCAGCGCCTGGTCGCCAGCGAAGACCTGATCGTGGTCGGCGCCGCCGGCATGTACGAAGCCCGCTGCCGCCGCTGCTTCGAACCCAATCTCGCCCGGCAGGAACTGGAACGCGCCGCCGCGAAAATTTAGTCAAAGCGTCGATGGTCGATGGTCGATCGCCGTAGACAATTAGCGTCAGCGGTGGGCCAATGAGATTTGCGAACGACTAACGACCAACCCCCTCTATCGCAAATCTGTCGGGCCGCGGCTGATCTTCATTTCTTGGGCCATCGACCATCGACCATCGACTGTCTCACTCCCATCCCGCTCGCCAACTCCGGTAACACCGCCACCCGAACCACAGCACCGTGCCGATCATGCCCGCCCACCCGATCTTGAATACCGCGGCGGCGATGCGTGTGTCGTACGGCAGCACGCCGAAGCGTGAGAACAGGTTGTACCAGTCGTGCATCATGGGGTCTTCCAGCCCTTCCATGGCGCCCACGCCGATGGCGACGTAGCTCATCGCCTGGGCGCGCGCGTCGCTCATGTACTTGGCCACGTAGAGCAGGTTTTCAAACACGATCAGCAGGAACAGCGCGTAGCCCACCGCCTGCCGCCGGACCTGGAAGGCCAGCGCCAGCAGCAGCGGCGCCAGCAGTTGCAGAATCGTTCCACCGGCGACGCCCAGGAAATTGCCGAAGTGGCCGAACAGCGCGTGTCCGCCCTCGTGGATTACCAGATTGCCGGAGTCCAGCAGCGCGAAATCGCCGCCTTCCTTGCCGATGGCGTACCACAGGAAGAAGAGGAAGAAGAGCATCCATCCGATGGCCTCCGCCCGCGACAGCGGCAGCCATTCCGCCTGCCACACCCGGCGCACGTAGTCGCGAAAATCGCGGAGCCACTCGAGGACGTTGCCCATGGAAGATTGGCGAGATTGTAGAACAAGTCAAGTTTCAGTTTCAGCGATTGGTTCAGCCGGCAATTCGGCGCAGGCCTTGATGTCGAAGCGGTCGTGAGGGGCTGGCCGGTGGTGGGTGGCTTGATTCCCACCCTTCGAAAAGCGCGAAGGGTGGGGCACCCGGCTCGGGATCAGGTACGATTGCACGACATGATGTTCTCGCGCCGCACCTTGCAACGAGTAATCAATGAAAACGCTCGGTGGATGCTTCCCAGCCAGGTGCAAAGGCATGTGGATTTGCTGAATGGGACGAATACGTATCAGTGTATTGAAACCGAGTGGGAGGTCGTTGTCCTAAATGCGGTGAGCAAGCTGGGAACGGTACGGCACGAACCGACGTTTTCGGGCAGGAAGGCTCCCGATGTGCATTTTTCGTCGAAACAGGGAGAAGAATTTATAGCCGACATCACGAGCGTGTCGGATAAGGGCTTGCATGCAGCGAATCGCTTCGACCTATTGTGGGACGAGTTGCGCTTACGAACTCGGTGGTTGCGCGACAAGGGCGTGCACGGGAGTTTTTCGCTGAGGGTCGGCGACTATGATGTGCGGCCGCGCAGGGGCGGTCCGCCACTTCGACTGAAAGTTCCGGAGCGCCGCCTGTTTGAGGACCGAATCTTCAATGAACGATTCCGGCAATTCCTGGCGGAGATTGTGGCGAACCCTGGTGTACGACGCACGTATGAGGTCAATACAAGCGACACGTCGGTCGCAATTTTGTACACACCGCGAGCATCTACTTCCTCGGGATCGCACGCCAGTTATACAGGAGCGAGATCAGTAAGGCAGAATGCTGTTTTTCGTGCTCTAGCTAAGAAATGGCAAAAGCTGAAGGAGACAGGCTTTAACGGCTACAAGGGAATCATTCTTTGTGACGGCGGCTGTGATACGTTGCGGTCGGGACGGCAGCACGACTGGACTACCTATGAACTCAACGAGATTATTGCTGAATTTTTCCGGCAACACTCGTTGGCTGCATTTGTGCTCCTGTTGAGAATGAAGCACGTAGGCAATTTGTGGAATGTCGGTCCGGGACATTGGTCTCTCGACCCAGCGCTTTACCTCAATTGCACGATTGACCCGATGAGCAGCGAGCTGAAGAGAGTCCTTGGGTCCATCCATCTCAAACTCGCAAATCCGGCTATCGGTCCTATGAATGCCCGATACCGATTGCAGTGGGCTGTTCGGGCGGGAAAAATGCATGAGGGAGAGAGCAACTACGGAGGCATGACCGTGAGCAGTCGTGAAATCAAGATTTCTTCGAGGGTAGTCCAGGAGGTCCTGGCAGGTAAAATCGACCAAGCAACATTCGTAAAACAGTATGACTCGGGCGGCGGTATGACGCCGTTCATGCAAATGCTCTCGCAAGGCAGGCTAATTAAAGGTGTGCGATTCGAGAGGTCGGCAGTGCCGCAAGATGATGACGACTGGCTAGTGTTTGAGTTTGGTGAGCCCGATGCGGCGGTATTTCCGTTTACCGTGCCGTCCATGGGCAAGCCATAACGGCGCTGTCGGACTGCACACGAAAGGCGCGTTTGCGATAACACCTGCCGCAGCAAAACCCAGGCTAGGAGGAGGGAGCCGGCAGTGGCAGAGAATCAAACATTCGGTTGATCAGCTCCGCAACGAAGTACAACGCCGCGTCCGATGGTCCGTAGATCGGCGCGAATTCCAAGTGTGACAAGTGGTTCCTGTCTTCCATTGCTTCAAGAATCCACTTCTCATCTTCAGCTGTGATTATTTTCATCTTCTCCAAACATGCCGTTAGTTGATGATTACTTCTTGGGAATGTTTCACCATTTACCTTGAGCTTCGGGTCCGCTCTCCAGTGGTCGTGCAAGAACTTGTGAGTGAGGTTGTCGAATGACGTCACTATACCGTTGCTGTACGCAACCGCACATGGTCGCGGCAGCGCAGCAGACCATCGCGCCTGTAGCGCCGCCTCTAGCGCGAGTAGCGCGTAATGCTGTGACACCGTTGAAAGAGAGTATTCGTAGTACCCGAAAATGAAGAGCCTCTTGGCTACAGAAAACGTGCGGCGTACGGCCTCAGGCACCTGAGGGACGAGCAAGACCTCCGCGATGAACTCCTGCCACTCTTCGATGGACGGAGGTAGTCCGGTCCGCACATTCGCGAGTGGTTGGCCATACTGAAGAAGCTCAGACGCGCTCAGAATCGGGTCCTTCTTCAGACCGTATTTCGTGGCGTAGGTCGCCAATGCTTGGCCGACGTTGTCGATATCCGGCATTGCACGTTACTCCAGTGGCAGAGGGACGTTGGCGGAGAACGTCGAGATTATCGCCGTAGTAGAGGTGGTTTTCGGGCATTGATGGCGGGAAATGTAGCACAGATGCGGCGTGCCGTCCCCTTCGACTTCGCTCAGGGCAGACGCCTGTGCCACACCAAGATCCTTCGACTCGCTGCGCTCGCTCAGGATGACGGCCCGCGGCTCAGACGCCGCGGACTACGCCGTCATTTCTGTCCCGTGCTCTTCAGGATCTGCTCGGCGTAGTAGTTTTCGACCTTGGCCTGGTCGCGGACCACATCGTAATAGGCGGCCTTGAGCAGTTGCTCGCGGCGGTCGCGCAATTGGTCGCGGATGGCCTGCTGCACCCGCGGGTCATTGAGTTCGCGCTGGCCCGCCGGTTCCTTGGCCACCACCTTGACGATGCGGAAGCCGTAGACCTGCCGGTTTTCCGGGTTGGCGATGGTGACGACGTTGCTGTACTGGCCCGGCTTGAGCTTGCTGACCGCGTCGCGCGTGGCCGGATCGGTCTTGGCCAGCGCCGATTGCGGGGTGAAGCCCAAATCGCCGCCATTGCCGGCGCTCTCCGGGTCCTCGGAATAATTCATGGCGACGGTGGCGAAGTCCTCGCCACTGTCGAGCCGGTTCATGATCATCTGGATTTTCTTGCGTGCCTCGGCCTCGTTCTGCGCCTTGTCGCCCTTCAGGTTGCGCACCTGCGGGTTGGGCTGCGTGCTGACGAAGATGTGCGCCAGGTGATACTGCGGCTCGATCAGGTTGAACTCGCCCTTGTGGGCGTTGTAGTAGGAGGAGATGTCGGAGTCGGAGATGGCGATCTTGGAGGTGATTTCGCGGTTCAGAACCTTGTCAATGGTGATGGAGCGGCGCAGGTCGCGCTTGAAGTCGTCGAGGCTGATCTTGCGCTCCTTGAGCCGCTTGTCGAATTCCTCCTGCGTGTAAGGCGCCTTGATCTCGTTCAGCTTCTGGTCCACCTCTTCGTTGGTGGCGAGCAGCCCGAGCTTTTCGGCGCGCTGCATGAGAATTTCGTTGTCAATCAGCTCCTTCAGGATACCGAGCTTGAGGCTGGTGGACTGCTCGTCGGTGGGCTGCTGCGGCGACGAGGCGGTCTGATTGGCGTAGTACTTGTCCACTTCCGAGCGCAGGATTTTACGGCCGTTGACTTTGGCCATGACGTCGGCAGCGGTCTGGCCGCGGTTGCAGGCGGCAAGGGGAACCAGCAGCGCCAGGAGAATGACGAGGACTGCGGGGCCGGTCGGGCGAAGCCCGCTACGAGTGCGAATCAAGTTGTTCCTCCGAAATGACACTTACTTGGGGGCCGGTGGCGCATTCGTCGCCGGCGCGGTCGTGGCCGGCACGGCGTTGGCTGCTGGCGCCGCATCTGCCTTGGCCGGCGCATGCGCCGGGGCGCTTCCCATAGGCGACGAGTCTGGCGGCAGCGCCACGGCCGCCGCCGGAATGGGCTGGCCGGCGTCATGCAGCGCGCGATTGATCATCGCCTGCAATTCCGCCATGGGCACGGCGCCATCCACCCTCTCGCCGTTGACGAACAGGCTCGGCGTTGCCGAAATTCCCAGGACCAGGCCCTCCTGCATGGAGGCCAATACTGCCGTGGTTGACTGCGCCTTGATGCAGGCTTGCAGCGGCGCGGCCTGCAAATTCAGCCGCCGGGCAATGTCGGCCGCCGATTTGTCGAGCGCGGCGAACTGTTGTGTGAACGGCGGCTTCTGCTCCCCGCCGGAAATCTGTTTCTGGTTGGCGTGCGCGTAGTCGGCGAACTGCCAGTAGGCGTCCCAGCTTTGCGCGCCCAGGCAATTCGCGTCCACGGCCGCGTGGATGGCCCAGGGATGAATTTCGGCGAGCGGGAAATCCTTGTAGATGATGCGCACCCGGTCGCCGTACATCTTGAGCACTTCCTGCATGAGCTGGGAGTGCATGCGCGAGCAGAACGGACACTCGAAATCGTCGAAGTTGACGATGGTAACTTTGGCGTCCTTGTTGCCGCGCACCGGACGGCCGTTGACGTCAATCTTCTTCAGGATCTCGGCGTAGGGGTCCTTGCTGATATCGAACTTGAGGACGCGAACCAGGCTGGCGCCGTCCTTGGAAACTAGATAATCAATGTCCTGCTTGCGCTCCCCCTGGGAGAGGGTCACCGTGACCTTGTCGTAGCCGGGGAACTCGGTGCTGGCGGTGCGTGGGCCGGCGGTGACGTTCACCGAGGGAGGGATTTTGTCGCCCAAATAGACGCGTACCTGGCGCTCGATGCGCTGGTTGACTTCCGGAGAGTTCGCCTGCGCGGCGCAGCCCAGACAGAGGAAGAGAACGGCGATAAGAAAACGTCGGAACAATTGCACAGACAGCATTATCGCATGCGCCGGGCCGGGGCTGGAAATCAGCGGTTCTGGCCGCAACTGGAAGCGGACAAAGCGGTTGGAATATGATGAGCGGGCCGGCATCGGCTTGCATCCAACACAGCAGGGAAGTCAGAGTCAGGAGTGTCACGTGAAGAGATTATGGCTCACCGCCGCGCTGGCTGGGTTGCTGGCCGGGGCTTGTGCGGCGCCAGCGCGCGCCATGGGTAGCGCCGCGATGTCTGACAAAGAGCCCCAGGTGCGCATCCTGACGGGCGCGGTGGTGAACCAGCAGGAGAAGCCGCTACCGGGTGCGATTGTGTACCTGAAGAACAGCAAGACCATGGCGGTGAAGACGTTCATTGTCGGGCAGGACGGCAGCTATCGCTTTAACGCGCTCTCGCCCAATGTGGATTATGAAGTGCATGCCGAGCGCAACGGCAAGAAGAGCGACGCCAAGACCCTGAGCTCCTTCGATTCGCGGAAGACCGCGTACATCAACCTGAAGATCAAAGAGTGACGCCGGCCACCAACCGTCGGTCGCCGACGAAAGTAATGCCGGGCCGCCACCTTCATGCCATACAATGCGCGTGAGGAAAACCTGTATGCGGCCACCCCCGAAAGACCCTTACGGACGCCCGGGACAGCAGCAGGGACAGGGTCAAAACCGGCCCGGCTATGGACAGCAACCGGGAACACGGCCCGGCTACGGCCAGCCGCCCGCGGAAGAAAAGAAACAGCCACCCCCACCGGCGCAACCGCCCGGCAACATCAAGGCCGACGTCATCTGGGCACTGAGAAATGCGGGCGGCGGCATGTCGGTATTCGATATCTCCAGCAAGATCACGGCGACCGGAAAGCCGCGCTACCCGGAAACCAAGATTCTGCACATCCTGGAAATGCTGGTTAAAGACCAAAAGGTGACCCAGGGCGAAGAGACCGGGCGCGTGACGTATAAGTGGGCGGTGGAAGCGTTCTAAAGCATTGAAGATTTCAGAGTTTAGATTGAAGATTGGTCGGGGGCGTTGTTCGTTCGAACATTGGCCATTTCTGCTGTTCATTCTGCAATCTGAAATCTTCAATCTTCAATTCTTGATTCCAGCAAAAAGCTCGGCGTTTCCGCCGAGCTCACTAACTCCTAACTACTAACTCCCAGCTACTGGTTATCGCTGCCCGCTCGTTTCCACGTCATCAGCTCTTCCAAGGTCGTGGTCGAGCTTGAAACCGGGTGCTTGTAGGCCTCGACGTCGGCGCGAGTGGCTTCCGCTCCCACCGCGCGCAGGCTCAAGCCGACTTTCTTCTCGCCCGGGTTCATCTTGAGGATCTTGAAATCGAATTCCTGTCCGGGCTCCAGCTTCGCCTGGGCGCCGTGCTCGTCCACCGCTTCGGAATTGTGGCAGAGGCCTTCGACTCCATCGGCGATCTCGACGAAGGATCCGAAGGTGGCCACGCGCAGCACCTTGCCGTGCACCACGTCGCCGATGCGGTGCTCGTTGAAGAAGGTCTCCCACACATCGGGCTGAAGCTGCTTGATCCCGAGGGAGAGGCGCCGGTTTTCGGGTTCGATGGCCAGCACCGCGGCCTTGACCTTGTCGCCCTTCTTCAGAACTTCCGAAGGATGCTTGACGCGCTTGGTCCAGCTCAGGTTGCTGACATGCACCAGGCCGTCAATGCCGTCCTCGATCTCGATGAAGGCGCCGAAATCGGTGAGGTTGCGGACGCGGCCCTCGACGGTGGAGCCGACCGGGTATTTCTCGTGCAAGGTCTCCCAGGGGTTGGACTCGAGCTGCTTCAGGCCCAGCGAAATACGGCGCTCGCCGGGGTTCACGTTCAGCACCACCGCTTCCACTTCCTGGCTGACGTTCAGCATCTTCGACGGGTGCTTCATGCGCTTCGACCACGTCATTTCGCTGACGTGCACCAGTCCCTCGATGCCCTGCTCCAGCTCGATGAAGGCTCCGTAATCGGTGATGCTGATGACGCGTCCCTTGACGTGGGCGCCGATGGGATACCGATGCGCGGCATCCAGCCACGGGTCGGGCGTGAGCTGCTTGAATCCCAGCGAGACGCGCTGTTTGTCCTTGTCGAATTTGAGAATCTTCACCTGGATCTGGTCGCCGACGTTGACCAGGTCGCGGGGATGCGTCAGCCGGCCCCAGCTCATGTCCGTAATGTGCAGCAGGCCGTCAATGCCGCCCAGATCCACGAACGCTCCGTAGTCGGTGAGGTTCTTGACCGTGCCGGTCATCACCGCGCCCTCGTGCAACTGCTCCAGCGTGTGGCTGCGCTTTACCGTGAGGTCCTCTTCGAGGAGCTGCTTGCGCGAGACCACGATGTTGCCGCGCTTCTTGTTCAGCTTGATGACGCGGACTTCCAGCTCCTGTGCCTTCATGCCGTCCAGGTTGCGCACCGGCCGCAGGTCCACCTGGGAGCCGGGGAGAAAGGCGCGCGCGCCCTGGATATCCACCGTCAGACCGCCCTTGATGCGCTCCACCACGATGCCCCGGATGGGGGTCTTGTCGTTGTAGGCCTTCTCGATCTCGTCCCAGGCGCGCAGGCGCGAGGCCTTCTGGTGGGAGAGCTTGGTGTAGCCCTCCTCGGTCTCGCCCTTCTCGATCATGACGTCGATTTCCTGGCCGGGCTCAACCTTTACGTTGCCCTCGTGGTCCTGAACCTCGGCAATCGGTACCAGTCCCTCGGACTTGAAGCCGACGTCAACCACGACGTGGGTGGGGGTGATCTTCAGGACCGTGCCCTTGATGACGCGGTCTTCATGGGCGGCCTGCTCGGCCGCCTGTTCGGCGGTGAAGTTTTCCAGTGCGGTTGCGAAATCGTCCGTCATCTCTTTTTCGTTTCGATTGCTTTTTGCGGGGTCTCCAGCGCGCGTTTCGCGCGCTGGGGTGCTGTTCGTCGGACCCGAGGCGGGCCGAGGTGGAGTAACAGCGGGAGTCTCAACAGGATTCACAGCGTTGGCCGGTTGGGGCGTGGCGGCTTGCTCGGTAGGCGAAAGTTCGGCTTGCCCGGTAGGCGAATCTTGTGCGCTCTGTTCCGCAGCCGGCTGCGAGTCCGAAGGGGATTCGTCGCTGTGGGCTGTACGCTCGTCTAAGACCATAATTCTTCCACCCATCGCACACCGCAGCGCGCGCATGGGGACCACGATTTTGTACGGACTGCTGGCGTGGGTCGTCGGGGTGATTTGCCCGCAATCGGGCTTGGACAGTCCAGCGGTCGCTCCCTCCAGCGCGGCTGGCGATCTGGAGGCCTTTCCGACTATAGCAACCGCTCACAAATTGGTCAAACGCCCCGCGGAATTCTTCCCAACAGACGAAAAAAATTCTGCAACCAACTGCCCCAGATTGTGGCAGGCGCCAGGCCGCCGGGCAAGGTCGGGCCGCACAGGGACATGTGACACCGCGCACCCGGGAGAAGTAAGAATTAAGAAGTCAGAAGTAAGGGTAAATAATCCAGTTGAAGCGTTGTGCCGAAGCGATGAATACCGGCTCCACAGCCATCTCCGCCTGGTGGGGAGACAATCGATTCGCCGCGTTGTGAAAAGAGAGCCCGACCTCACTTCCAGGCCGGGCTCAGAGTTTCCAGGGGAAGGGGGCTAATCGCGATCGCGTTCGTGTTCGCTTTCGCTTTCGCCGCCTTTGGTCCACACCCTTGCGTGTACAAGAAAACCGCTGGTAGCGCAGCAGCCGCCCTGCGATGCGTCAGACGCGTTGATCTGCTCCGTCGTAACGATTTTATTGCCGGCACCGTTGCCACCGTCCGACTGGAGGTAGCCCACCTGGGTCTTGAACACAACGGCGCCAGTGGTGTCAATCGGTGCGGTTGTTCCGCAGAATACATTTGTCAAAGGCACGGGAGGCCCATCACTGGCGGTAATAATCGTGATTCTTCCAGTTTTAGCCTCAACGGTGTACGTTCCGTGGAACAGGCTTGGGCCGAGGTTCAGGCCAGGAGGCGGATTCCCACCGTAGAAGCCGTCGGACTCTCCGCATACGTGGCCCTCCCCGTCGGCGATCATCACGGATGCCCCGGCGAAGAGGACTGCCGGGAGGGCATTCCCCTGAGAAATGTCGTACGCAGTCTCTGCGCTGACGTAACGGCCGTCGACGTCGGCAAGGTTGAAGTGCCGACGCCCATTAGACCCCGCTGCGGCGAGCCCTACGAGAGCCAGCAGCGTCACGACAAGAAGACACGCACGTGTTACTTTGTTCATATTCACCTCACGAAGTGGCTGGTTGTTCTTGGCTGCGCTGGGCGCTGGCGTAAACGCCTCAGCGAAATGAGAGAGCGATTGAATCCACTAACAGAATGCGAAACATTTCGAAGTTCTGCAGTGTGCGGCTATGCACCATAGGCGGAGTATCGGGGATATTGCTAATAATGGGGAGTCTTGTCCGGGAAATCTCTGACAGACGGCGCAGATAGACTCCCCTACCGAGCCGAGCGCCCCGTTCAGCTCTCTCCAGAGACTCTGCGGCCCATAGAAGTGAGAAATCGGTATCCACGGTGCATGTCCGCTACGCTGCGCTAGATTCGTAACTGCGGTTGGTTGCTCGTAGCTGCGCTGGGCGTTGGGCGGCCGCCTCAGCGAAATGAGAGAGCGATTGATCAGGAATCTTCTTTTTCAGCCCTTAAATCGCATAAATTCTACGTGGGCGCCTTTGCAAGGCCAATACTGCATCTGCGAACGAAAAACGGAACCATGCTGTGCCCTTTTGGGCTGCAACGCATGATTGAGTAAGAAGTCAGAAGTCAGAAGTCAGAAAGTACAGGCACGTTGCACCTCATCTCAACTTCATTTTCACTTCTTACTTCTCACTTCTGACTTCTTAATTCTGACTTTTGAGGTACGCTGTCGCGCATGGACTACCTCTTCACCCCCTGGCGTTTCACGTATCTCACCAATGTCGGCAAGACCCCGGGTTGCGTTTTTTGCGAGCAAGTCAAACTCCAGGACCGCGAGGCGCTGATCCTCCACCGCGGCGAGCACTGCTTTATCATCCTCAACGCCTTTCCCTACACCAGCGGCCATGTCATGATCGTTCCCTATGAACACATTGACGAATTGCAGAAGCTGTCGCCCGCGGCTGCAACCGAGATGATGGCGCTGTCGCAGCGGATGGAGCGGGCCTTGCGCGCGGCGTACAAGCCTGGCGGGATCAACTTGGGGATGAATATCGGCGCGGCCGCCGGGGCAGGCGTGGCCGGCCACATCCACATGCACGTGCTGCCGCGCTGGATCGCCGACAGCAACTTCATGACGGTGGTTGGCGAGACGCGCCTTGTGCCGGAAGATCTTGGAACCACGTGGGAGAAGCTGAGGAAGCAGTTCGAGCTTCAGACCTGAGGCGCAGAATTATCTGTAGCCTGTGCCTGCGATTGCTGGTGAACTTCGGTCAGTTGGCCGCTGGAATTGCTTCCGAGTGGCCGACGATCCATTCGCAAATTCACCCAGTCACTTCTATGGGATGGGGGAACTTGGCGGTTCCTCGGAGGCCAGCTGCCGATGCCTCATCGTAAGAAACCGATCGTTCCGTGGCAAGTCAAGCCCTCCGAAGATTTGTGCGGTTTTAACGTTGTTCCTGTCGGAGATTGCCGCTTGAAGTGTTTGCCGCAGCAGCCGCATTCAATCGTGAACTTGACATTGGTAGCGATACCGCGTCGTTTTCGTCCGCCCCGCTCGTCATCTCCTTGGCGATGCTCCATTTTATTCTCACGCCAGTATTCGGCGTCAGTCCTGAAGCCGCGGCCAAGTAGCCAATTGCCCCAACGGGCCAGCATCGCGGCTTGCCAATGCCAATTCTTGGTGAGTATCCCGCGCCTCCAACGAGTACCCCAATAGCGCATTCGCTAAGCTCCTAGTTTTTGACGCTTCTTTCCATTGCGCCATAGAGTCATCACGGCAGTTTCTCGACGAAAGCTTTGGGCGCATTCCGCCGGGCTATCAAGCTTGGCCAGCCTCCCAGTTCGATACCATCTTTAGAAAATCAGCGAGCGCCCGGGGAGATCCTTCCACCTCGCAGTGCAGACCCTCCTTGTCGAACTTCGCCCGAAGCCGGTCAGTCGTGGACACGTCACTAACTGCAGGCGCCTCATCCGTCCGAGAAGGCGGCGCGCTATTCGGCTCTGCGGACGATTCATCAGCTTCACGGACATTTTCGCCCTGAGCCTCCAAGAGCCGCCGCCAAAAGCTTTGAAATGCGGCCGGAACCATCACATGATTGCGTCCAGCTTCAGGCGAAGACAGCCGCTCCACTGGACGGCACGGGAACAGCGCATCCCAGAGGTCTTCGCAGCGGCTCGCAACCGTGCAGTGTCGATCTCCGGACTGCGTCATGAACCAGTTGCTTAACAGAACATAGGCTTCGCTCTTCAGTGGGGTTTCGGGCTTGTCGAACCAGCGTCGGAACTCGGTGCTGGCACGCGAACTCAGCGTAAGTCCGCGGTGGGTCTCTTCTAAAATGCCATCTAGAAGTGTGTTCATCCGTTTAGAATCCAGCTCCTGCGGCGTGGCTAGGACCAGATCGAAGTTATTGGCGGAATTAGGAAATTTTCGAGTCCACTTCATCTTTCGCCTCATTGGTTGTAACGTATTGATAAGCATTATCAATACAACTCTGCCACGTTTAATAACCGCTGTCAACCAATATTTCTTAGTAGGCCGACTAACCGACAGGATTTCAAAGCGGGCGTGATAGGGCTTCTAGTGCTCGTGCCCATGGCCTTCGGGTGTCTGCGTCGGGATAACGACGCAGCCGTGGGCGATGTCGCACACCACGTGCTCGAACTGGATGGTGGTGTGATGGATGTGGAACTTCACCCGCAGCCGCTCCTGGACGTCACGCAGGATGGCCTCGCTGGCCGACGGGGGAATGTCGGCAATGCTGATGTGGCAGGAGAGCGCGTGCGACTGGCTGCCGATGCTCCACACGTGCAGGTCGTGCACGTCATTCACACCCGCGACGGCAGTGATGTCCTGCGCCACCAGCGAGAGATCCATGCCGCGTGGCGTGCCTTCCAGCAGGATGTTGAGGGTCTCGCGGATGATCCCATGCGATGACCACAAGATCATGGCGCCGATGCCGAAGGAGAGCGCCGGGTCAATCCAGTTTTGGCCGGTTGCCAGGATCGCCCAGCCGCCGCCGATGACGGCCGCGGTGGACAGCGTGTCGCCCAGCATGTGGAGTAAGGCGCTGCGGATGTTCAGGTCCTTGCTGCTGCGCCAGAGCATGATGGAGATGACGCCGTTGACCACCACGCCCGCGGCGGCGACGCCGATCATCAACCCGGGATGCACCGGCACCGGGGCCACCAGCCGGCGGCCTGCCTCGTAAAAAATGTAGAAGGCGATCGCCACCAGCGTCATGGCGTTGATGAACGCCGCCAGCACGCCGGCGCGGCTGTAGCCGTAGGTTTTGGTCGCGCTGGGCGGGCGGTTCTCCAGGTACACCGCGGCCAGCGAGAGCAGCAGGGCAAGGAAATCGGAGACGTTGTGCCCGGCCTCGGAAAGCAGCGCCAGGCTGTGCGCACGGACACCGGAGATCACCAGCAGGACGATGTAGGCCATCGTCACCACCAGCGAGACCCGCAGCACGCGCGAGGTATGTCCCTGCGGATCGTGGGCGTGCGCGTGCATCGATCCAGTGTAAATTCGCTGCGCGCGCGGTTCAACCTTCCCGCGCTTCTCCGCTGCGCACAGGCGCCCGCGGAGCAAAATGAAAAAGGGCCGCCCCAGTACGAAGGCGGCCCGGTTGATGTTCAGCCGCAGCTAGCGCTCGCCGGCATCAGTGCCCGTCGAGGCAGCCTTTCTGTCCGGAACTGTTCGGGTACCCGGTGCCAGCGTTATACGCGGCATTCGACCACTCGTCTTGCAGCTTCCAATGGGTCCCGTTAGGAAACGCGACGGAGGAAACGTTGAAGGTCCAGGCACACTTGTCGCCGTTCTCGGCCCCCGAGGAATCGTACCAACCGCCGTTGCGGGGATCGGTGCGCGCTTCCGACAATTCGTGCCCGCTCACGTTGGCAAGCGCGGCCAGGCCCTGCGAATGTCCCGTCGTTGTGTCTTGCGGATCGCATCCCGGGTCGCCATCCAGGCTCCAGAAGAATGCAAACTGCACGGGTGTGCCTCCGCAAGAACCGTAGCTGTGCCAGGCGCAGTACCCGGCGTTGCCGCGAGGCTTGTCCGTGTAGACCGGATAATACCCGTCGGCGACCGGGTTGGGGATCACTCTGCAAACTTCGGCGAGGATGGGCGAGGTTGTGTTGCCGCCCGAGGCGGTCGTCGTGTCGATGAAATAACCACCGTTGGTACTCGTCGGACCCACCTGGCCGTTGCTTCCGGTGTATTCGTCGGAAGTCTTGGCGTAATTGGAGTTGCTGAACCCCGAGTACCACAGATCCAGGCCTGAAATCTTGTCGCCCACGAAGGAGCTGTTGGCCCATTTCGGTCCCCAGAAAATGACCTTGACGGCGGCGGCGTTCATGATGGCGCCCTTGTGCCAGGTCATATCGGGGTTTGATCGTGCGCGGGCGATTCCCCTGGCCCAGTGAACGCCCAGCATCGGCGGTTCAGGCCGGCCATGACCGTTCTGAGCCTCCTGCGCGAACCCCAAGGGCACCGACAACAACGCTGCGAACACCAAGACACAACACCGCTTCATAGTGGCTCCTCCATGGAATTGTGACTACCGGTCACGTAAATTTTTGAGAAATCCCCGAATGCAGATATGAAGACTACTTAGCGCTGCTCGACCCCAGTGGCGGTATGGTATGAAAAGAGTGGTGGCGGGTCAATCCGGAAACCTACTTCGCCAACACACCCCCGTTACCCCGGCGCGGTTACCGGGTTGAATCCGAGTTGCAGCAGGCGTGGAAAAGCGAAAAGGCCGGACTGGTTGGTCCGGCCTGCTCCTTCTTAATTCGCCTGAGTTCCGGCGAAACTTGGGTCAGCGCGGCGTCACCTTCCGCGCCCGACTTTACATCACCATGGCAATGCCCTCGAGCTCCTTCTGGATCACATCCAGAGCACAGCCAGCGCATTCCACGCGGCTGGCCGCATCCAGCGCCGCCTCGGGCGACACTCCATAGCCGCGCCCGGCAAGAAAGATCTGGAGCACGCGGGCCGCATCCCAGGAATCCACCCCGCTTTGCAGCAGTTCGCTGCGGAGGGCCGTCAATTCACCGCTTGAGAACTTTTCAGCCATCATGGATCACCTCCGACCCTGAAGGCTTGGGTTCCTCACCCTTGCCTATTACTTCTAACCCTTCTCTACCCGGTTAGACTCCGCAAACCCTACCGATGTTGCAAGCAATTCTCGGCCCAAAGCATGGCGTATTCCACAGCCGTTTCCTACTTTCTGAGCTAACTGGTTGTTTGGAAGTGACTTACGGATATTTCTTACGCTGGAACGGGGTTGTAAACTGTGCCCGAAAAGGGCTCCGCAATGACGAATCTTGTTCTCATTTGGGGAAACTTGGACGTTTGTGGCACAACCATACACCGAATTTGGTGCAAGTCAGGCCTTTTGTGCCTCACTTTCCAGCAGGATGGGAATACCGTCGCGTATGGGGTAAAGCCGGTGGCATTTGACGCACTGCAACTGGTCCGAGGCAGTCAACTTCAAGGGCGTCCTGCAAACCGGGCAGGCGAGGATATCGAGCAGTTCCTGGCTGATCATATCTTGCACATTCTACAACTGTACCGGGCACTAAAGAGCGCCGCCGATTAACTCACCGCCATCGCCGCCAGTGTCGCCATATCCGGAACCACCAAATCCGGCTTCGCCGTGCCGGCAGCTCCGCCGGAAGCTCCCGGCCTTCCCTGCCGGTTGACCCACACGCTGGCGATTCCCAGTTCATTGGCGGGAGCGACATCGTGATAGAGGCTCTGGGCCACGTGCAGCACCTGCTCTCGCCCCGCTCCCAGGCGTTCCAGCGCGAGCCGGAAATTGTTCAAAGAAGGCTTGTAGCTGCGCGCCTGCTGGGCGGTGATCACGGCATCGAACGGCACTTCCAGGTGCGCTGCGGTGCGGGCGAACAGATCGTCGTCGGTGTTGGAGATCACCGCCAGCTTGTAGTGCTTCTTCAACTGGCGCAGAGCGGCCACGGTGTCGGGAAATGGCGCCCAGTCGCCGAGGGAATCCGGGAGCGAGCGCACCTCCTGGCTGCTGATGCGAAACACCAGCCGCGCCGCGATCTTGGTCATGACCGCTTCCAAAATCTGGCGATAGGTGCGGTATTCGCCGGCCTCCTCGACGCGCTCAATGGCGGCAAATAGTTCCAGGATTCCGCCGTCGCTGAGATTGCGGCCATGCGCGGCCAGCACGGGACGCAGCGTGGACAGGATTCCCCGGTCCCAATCGATCAGCGTTCCGTAGCAGTCGAAGGTGAGCCAGGAGAACGGCGAGAAATCGAAATCAGACATAAAAGTCGTCAGTCGCCAGTCTTCAGTCGTCAGGAAAACAAGTTCGATTGCCTGCAGCCTGGCGACTGGCGACCGCCGCCTGCTATTTCACTTCCAGCGGCTGGAGCAGCTTGAAGCTGAGCGTCGCCTCCGCCGGCAGCACGATGTCCTTGTTGCCGGTGAACGCCGCTCCGGCAGTGCCCGCGCCCGCGCCCGCCAGTACGCCGATGGCAGCGCCCTTGCCGCCGCCGGCCAGACCGCCGATGACCGCGCCCAGTCCGGCGCCTCCACCCACCGCCACGGCGGTTCGCTTGCCCTTGCCCTTGGCGGATTGGGCGATGGCTGCCGTCTCAACTTTGTAGGTGTTGCCCCCCACCTTCACCGTGTTGAGCGCCAGCCGCAGAACCGCGCCTCCCTTGAAGCGCCCCAGCGGCACCGCTTCCGCCACCGTTCCCGTCGCCTCGGCGCCCGAGGGGATCAACACCTGGCCGTCGACCTCGACCGGCTGCGCCACCGTCGCCGTAAACGATTGCCCCGGCGAGCTGATCTTCGATCCCACCGCCTGCCCGAGCCGCACTACGATGTGCTGCCCGGCGGGCACGATCTTAGGCTTCGCAGCCGCGGGCTTCGCTTCGGCCGTTTTGGCGGCCATGGCGCCCGGTTTGGCAGCTGTCGCGCCCGTGCCTGCCGTGCCTCCGGGCGTGGCTCCAGTTGCCCCAGTTCCGGTCGCAGTTGACGACGGCCCGCCCTCTGCCGCCGCCGGTTCTGCCGGCTTCTTCGTGCACGCCATCATCAATGCAATTGCCAAGACCAAAAGACTGCACAGTAATAGTGTTCGACGCATAGAAACCTCCACCGTTGGGGGCTTTCTACCAGAAGGAGCGCCGGATAGCAACGTGGGCGATTGAGTAATTTGGTAATCGGGTAATTGGGTAATTTACGGAGTTCGCGATCTGAGATTAAGAGCGGATTCCACCACGGAGGAATGAAGAATTAAGAAGTCAGAATGAAGAATAATCTGTCTGCGAGAACTGGTTTCTGCAGCCGATTGGAACCGCTACTCTTGAAATTACCAAATTACAAAATTACGAAATTACCAATTCAGAGCAGTTCATCATCAATGCTGGACGCCGCCGTCACTCGCCGCCGCGGACGGGCGCCTTCGCCCAGCAGGTACCGGACCAGCGCCCGGTTATCGGACTCGAACAGGTTCGCCACCAGCCGGCGCACCGCTTCCGCCCGCGCCGTGTCCAGGTCGAGACAGGCGGAATACGACCAGGCCCGCCCGCGCTTGCGTCGCTTTACCAGGCCCTTGCCGCACATGCGATCGAGCACGGTCATGACGGTGGTGTATGCCAGCGGCCGTGGCAGGCCGGCGCGCACTTCAGCGACGCTTGCCTCGGGACGGCTCCACAACACCCTAAGGCAATCCATCTCCAGCGACGCCGGCGCGCCCGATCTCACTTGCCTTCCCTCTTGGCGGCAGGCTTGAATTTGTTTTGCAGCGCCTCGATGTGTTTCTCCAGCGGCACGGCGGTCTCGGCGGAGGTCGCCGCTACCGCCGCTGGTTCCTCCACCGCTTGCGCCGGCGCCGCCGTGACATCCTCCGCCTGCGCTGCCTGCGGTTTCGGCCGCAGGAATTTGCCGGTGTCCAGCAGCGGACGCGCCAAGGACGCGTTGTAGCTCGTCCACGGGTTCTCCAACGCCGCTTCGCGCTCGAAATGCGCCCGCATGCTTTCCATCTTCGAGTCGAGATCGTCGAGATAATGCAGCATCAGCGCTTCGGGAAACATGGGCAGCTTGGGCGAGCCGAATTCGTAGTGTCCGTGATGGCTGATGATGAGGTGTTCGAGTAGGGTCTTCAGCTCCGGAGGAAACTCCGGCGGCAGCTTGGCCTGCAGCATCTCCAGCTCGATGATCATGTGCCCCAGCAGTTGCCCGCGCGTGGTGTAGGCGAAGGAGCGCGCGTACGAAAGCTCGTGCACCTTCCCGATGTCGTGCAGGAACACGCCCGTCAACAGCAGGTCGCGGTCAATCTGGGGGTAGTTGCGGCAGGCCAGGTCGCACAGCTTGCACAGCGATACTACGTGGTCGAGCAGCCCGCCGATATAGGCGTGATGCAGCGTTTTGGCCGCGGGCGCGTTGCGGTAGGCGGCGGCGATTTCGGGATCGCTCATGAAATTTTCCAGCAGCGCCTTGAGGTGCGGATTCTGGAATCCGGCCACGAACTCGCCAAGCGTGCGCCACAACTCATCCACGTCCTTGGTGGTCTTGGGCAGATAGTCGGAGTAATCGATCTCCGACTCCTCCAGCCGCTTCAGCTTGTGCACGGTCAATTGCAGGCGGCCGTTGTACTTGTTGATCAGGCCGCGCACCTTGACGAAGTCGTCCTGCTCGAACGTCCCCATGATCTCGGGAACGTTGTCCCACACCTTGGCGTCAATGTGCCCGGTGTGATCGGCTAGGGTGAGCGCCAGGTACGGCTCGCCGGTCTTTTTCGGCTTTACCTGCTTGACCGCCACGACGAAGCTGGTGGTGACGACCTTGTTCTCGAATTGCGCGGCGTCGCGGACGTAGAAATCTTTCATGGAGCCTCGTGTTCGGGTGGGAAAACGTATCGTATATCAGAAACTCTGCCCGCAAACATTGATGATTCGCCATAGCGGCACCGAGGCACGGAGGGAAACCGTTCCCGGTAAACCCTCTGTGCCTCTGTGTCTCTGTGTTTGATTGAACCGCGAATCGCTACGATATCCCCGTGGACTCCGCCTGCTCGTGCGCGTGATACGACGACCGCACCAGCGGCCCGCTCTCCACATGCCGGAATCCCATCTTCAGCGCCTCTTGCTTCAGGAAACGGAATTCCTCCGGCGGCGCCAGACGCGCCATCGGCAGGTGGTCGCGCGAGGGCCGCAGGTACTGCCCCACGGTGAGAATGTCCACCTTTCGCTCGGCAAGATCGCGAAACACCTGCAGCAGTTCCTCGGTGGTTTCGCCCAGTCCGACCATCAGCCCTGACTTCGTCACCGTCCGCAGCGCGATTTCTTTCGAGCGCCCGAGCAGGCGCAGGGTGCGCTCGTAGCGCGCCCCGGACCGCGCCACGCGGTACAACCGCGGCACCGTCTCGGTGTTGTGATTGAGGATGTCGGGCCGGGCGTCGAGCACGACCTCGAGGCAGTCGTCGTGCCCCTGGAAGTCGGGGATCAGCACTTCGACGCGGCAGTCGGGCGCCACCCGCCGGATCTCCTCGATGGTCATGGCGAACACGCGCGCGCCGCCCAGGTTGTTGTCGTCGCGATTGACGCTGGTCACCACCGCGTACTTCAGTCCCAATTGCGCCACCGCATCGGCGACGCGCCGCGGCTCGTCAAAATCAATCGGCCCGGGGTGTCCCTTGGGCACGGCGCAGAACCCGCAGCGCCGGGTGCAGATGTCGCCCAGCAGCATGAAGGTCGCGGTGCGGTGGTTCCAGCATTCCCCGATGTTGGGACACTGCGCCGACTCGCACACCGTGTGCAGGCCGAGCCCGCGCGCCAGCTTCTTGAGCGAGTGATAGTTCTCGCCCATGGGCGCGCGCGCCTTCAGCCACTCCGGCTTGGGCCCGGGGCGCCGCGGCGCCGTGTCGATCTGAACCAGGGTCGTGAACATGAGAACGCTACATTGTACGACGCGCCCGCGAGATGAGGTTGATACCGGTTCGTTTCCAGCCTACTTGGCCTCGAGCCCGAGATAGCGCAAAAAAGCGGTCGTCAGCTCTTTTTTCAACTGCTGATCGTCGGGGGGCAGAAACTGTTGCAACTCTCGCTGGTACTGGTTGAAGACAATCAACTCCAGGAGGGTGTTGACCACCAGCATCAATCCCAATGATATCGCCACCTTCGGGTCGGCGTGCTTGATGTCCTTCCGGTGCGACATGAAGAGGTTGATGAGGTGTTCAAAGGTGCGCATCTCGGAGCGCACCGCCTTTTTGCAGAACGCCTTGTTGCCGGTGGTGTGCAGGAATTGGCGCATGGCGCGGATCAGACCGGTGTTCATCTGGTAGCTGACGAAGATGCTATTCACCAGTTGCGCCGCCAGCACCGGCGCGGGAATCTTCGCCGCCATTTCCGGCGTCAGGTTCGTCCGCAAGTGCTCTTCCTGCCGCTCGTAAATGTGCAGGATCACGGTCTCCAGCAGCGCATCCTTGTCGGGAAAGCGGCGATAAATGGCGGCCGGAGACAAGCCGGCGTGCTGCGCGATGCGCGGGATGGTGGCGCCTTCCAGGCCGCGCTGCCCCAGCACCTCGGTGGCCGCCTTCATCAGCTTGCGCAGGCTCTCGCGGCTGCGCGCCTGCTGCGGGACTAGCGATTTCCGGGTCGCCGGCATGGCCCCTTTATAGCAGCCCGCAAGAAGCGCACGCGAAAAAAACAGCGGAGGGGGCTTGACAGCCCATCGAATGTAAATGTAAATTCACATTCGCATCGGATCGAAACGACCCACCCAGGAGGCCCCATGGCGACCGCCGCAGCCTTGCCCGCTCCCCGACATCCGCTCCTGAATCCCTGGTTCCGCAAATGGTGGATGGGGTCCACCGTCTCGATCGCCGGAGACCAGTTCTACCTGGTGGCCTTGCCCTGGGTGGTGCTGCAACTGACCGGCTCGGGCCTGGCGATGGGCACCGTGTTGATGACGGCGGCCATCCCGCGCGCCCTGCTCATGCTGCTGGGCGGCGCGATCACCGACAGAACTTCGCCGCGCAAGGTGTTGATGGCGACGGCGGGGACTCGCGCGGCAGCGGTAGCCCTAATCGGGCTGCTGTTATGGACGCTGCACATTCGCCTCTGGCACCTCTACGTTTTGGGATTCGCCTTCGGCGTGGCCGACGCGTTTGCCATGCCGGCGGCTTCCGCCTTCCTGCCTTCCCTGGTGGAGAGTGAACAGTTGCCGGAGGCCAACTCGGTGGCGCAAAGCACCGCGCTGCTGGCCGGCATCCTGGGACCGACCCCGGCCGGATTCCTGATCAAAGCCAAGGGTGTGGCGTGGGCGTTTGTGCTGGACGCTATAAGTTTTCTGTTCATTATCGGCGCCTTGATCGGCCTTCCGGACCCGTCGAAAAGGGCTGGCGGCCGGAAGCCCAGCCTCCTGAAATCGGTGGCGGAAGGGTTGGGATTCGTGAAGCAGGACGTTGCCTTGCGCACTTTGATGGCGGTGGCGGCGGTCATCAACTTCTGCACCATCGGGCCGTTTAGCGTCGGGCTTGCTTACCTGGCCAAGCACCGGTTCGCGTCGCCGTCGGCCTACGGGCTGTGCATCTCGAGCGTGGCTGCCGGGGCGCTGGCCGGCATGATGCTGGCGGGGGTGGCGAGGTCGAAGCGGCGCGGAAAGCTGCTGCTAGGTGGCACCACGCTGTTGGGTATGGGTATGACCGCAATCGGATTCCTGCAACCGCTCTGGTCGATTGCGGTGCTGCTGCTGGCCATGGGCGCGATTAGCGGATATGTGAACGTGCAGTTGCAATCGTGGATCCAGCAACGGGTTGAGGTCGCGGTACGCGGCAGGGTGATGAGCGTGCTGATGCTGGCGGCGTTCGGCTTGATGCCAATCTCCCTGGCAACCGCCGGCATACTGGTGGGGTGGAGCGTTGCGGGGATGTTCGCCCTGGCCGGACTGGCGGTGGTGGCCATGTCTGCCATCGGGGCGATGCAGAGGCCGGTGCGGGAGATCGAGTGAGACGCCCAAACAAAATCGGGGTGGCCGAAGCCACCCCGAAATGATTCTGCGAACGCCGGATTACAGAACCTGAACGTTCTCAGCCTGCCAGCCCTTGGGACCCTTTTTCACGTCGAACTGAACCGCTTGCCCTTCTTGGAGGCTGCGGAAGCCCTGCGCCTGAATGGCGGTGTGATGGACAAATACGTCCTCACCGTTCTGGCGGCTGATAAAACCGAAACCCTTGGCGTCGTTGAACCACTTCACTGTTCCTTGTTCCATTTTCGTGTTGCTCTCTTCTGTGTTGAAATTGCGGGGAAGTAAATCGGGACTAAGAACAGGTAGTGCTTCAGCAGAGCTTCGGCAGAACGTACTTAGATCAATTCAAATCCACACGCTCGTACAGTGTATATAGATTCTCCCCAACTGGCGAGGACTCTTTATTCTGAGCGCCGTAAGTTATTGAAAATTAAAGGGTATGCATGTAAGCCAGCAGGTCGTCCATCTGCTTTTGGTCAAGCACGCGCCCGAACGACGGCATCTTGCTGCGTCCCAGGCTGATCACCTCGCCTACACGCTCGTCATTGGCCGGAGTGCCGCTGGGCATGAACTGCTTCTTGAAGACGCCCTCCAGGCTGGGCCCGCGCAGCGACCGCGAACTGTACGCCTCGTGACAGGTGGCGCAGTAGCGGTCGAAGACGCGACGCCCGCTCGCCTGCTGCGGATTCAATCCCAGCTCGGCATCGCTCTTACGAAGTTGCGTGTCGCAGCCCCCAAGCAACACCGCCGCGGCTGCGACTAGGAGGATGAATAAGTGTTTATGCAAATGATTTGGTCCGCCTCAAGCTGAAAGCTGACAGCTGATAGCTGTCTTGCTGAGCGCTACAATACCAGAGCCATGCTCATTGCTCTCAAGCGCGCCTACGACCCACCATCACCGAACGACGGCGCCCGCATCCTTGTCGATCGTCTGTGGCCGCGCGGCGTGACCAAAGCACGCGCGCAGATTGATGCCTGGCTGCGCGACCTGGCGCCTTCCACGCAGCTTCGCCGCTGGTTCCACACGCGCCCGGCGCAATGGCAGCAGTTCCGCAAGAAATACCTCGAGGAGCTCGGCGAGCCCGAGGCCGCGCGCGCTCTGGCGCAGCTTTATGACCTCGCCCGCAAGCGCAAGAAGACGACGCTGGTGTTCGCCTCCCGGAATAAAGAGCACAACAACGCCGTCGTGCTCAAGGAGCTTCTGGACGGCATGCGGAAACCGCCCCACAGCTCCGGTCCGGAGAAAGCGGCCGGCGGCGCGGTGCGCGCCCGCCGAGGCGTGAAGTAACGTGGTCATCTACCCGCTTGTGCCCAACGCTCCGCCGCCCGCCAACGACTATCAGCCCGTCTGGCCGGTGATCGAGCGCGCCCAAAAACAGCTTGCCGAAAAATACTGGCTGGTTACGCAACCCGACCATGCCGCGCTGGCGGGAGCGCTGGCCGCCAACATGGTTGCGCCCGGGTTTCCCCGCGTGGATCCGCTGCTCGCGCGCGCCATCGAAGTGCACGATGCGGGATGGGCAATTTTCGAGCCCGAGGCTTGCTTCACCGCCGCTCCCGGCGTGGATGGCCGCGGGAAACCGATTTCATTTCTGGAGATTGACCCGCCGCAGTTCCTGCGTGCCTGGACGGCTTCCATCGACCGTGCCGAGTCGGTCTGTCCCGCCGGCGGATACATTGTCTCGCGGCATTTCTGCGCGCTCGGCGAGGGCCGCCTGGCCTCGGCCATCGACGGTCCCGAGAACTCCTCGCGGTTGCACGCCTTCCTGGCCCGCGAAGCGGAGCGGCGCCAGCGCCTGCAACCGCAGGGCGCTCACAGCCCGGCCGAACTCGAATCCCTGCTGCTGGTGCTCCAGTTCTGCGACCTGTTGTCGCTGTACCTGTGTTGCGGCGCCGGCGACGCGGTCGAGTTCCCGCAACCGTTCGCGCCCGGCAAAGTCCGCATCCGCCGCGAAAACCAGGCCTTCGTGCTGCAACCCTCGCCATTCCGCGGCTGCGACTCGGACCCCGAGGTCAGCCTGGGCGTGGAAGCCCGTCGCTTTCCCTCCGCCACCACTGTCACCACCACGCTCGCATTCCTCTTGTGGTAATCCCGCAATGGTGACCTTTGGAGATTTGTAAAAAGCGGCGCTTTCGTGCAATATGCGCCCCAGATGACCACATCGCACCACAGGCCGTTGCCGCACAACGTGCTGCAGGAGTACCTGCAGGCGCTGGCCGACGGCGCCGCTGCGGGTCCCAGCGACCGGCAACAGAAGATCCTGTTGTCCTACGCGGAACTGCAATACCAGTTGCACGGCGGCGGGCGCTGTTCCATGTGCCGCGCCTCGGTCCGTCACGTGTTGCCCGTCACAGCCGAGCACACCGACGGGACCATCGCCGAGTTCGGTTGCTTGTGCACGCGCTGCCTGGAAGCGGAACGGGTGGTATCGGATCGGGTCACGCTGACCATCGGCCGGGCGCGCCTCGAGTACACCACCTCCTATGGCGGCCCCCAGCCCAGGAGTTTCCGCGCCTACGCCACGTAAACCAGCCGTCAGAGTTCAGCTGTCAGCTATCAGCTTTCAGCCGTCAGTATTTAAGAACCCTCTCGGCTTTGTTGACATCCCATTGGTGCGCGTCGTTTCTGGCCTCAGGATCACCGTGACCCCAGCCCCGCAGGGCCTGCCCTGAGCGAAGTCGAAGGGGGCGAACGCTAGTAGCCCAGAGCCTGCCCTGAGCGCAGTCGAAGGGGCGCCAGCCCTGGGAAGAATTCGATGACAG